>JAUVTH010000024.1 GCA_030601615.1 Gemmatimonadota bacterium | reverse complement strand
CCTGCCCACGATCGTGCCAGTCGTTCTGGATCGTGATTCCCGTATTGACGTGCTTGTGGTAGACGACGGGTCACCCGACGGTACGGGTGAGATCGCCGACCGGATGGCGGAGGAGAGCGACCGGGTGAGCGTCATCCACCGAGAGGGGAAGCAGGGCCTGGGAAGCGCCTACCTCCTCGGGTTCACGTGGGGCCTGGAGCGGGGATACGACTACCTTCTCGAGATGGACTCGGATCATTCGCACGATCCGAAGTACCTGACGGATCTACTTCTGGCGGTCGAGGGGGACTATGATCTCGTGATCGGATCCCGCTACGTGACCGGGGTGAACGTGATCAACTGGCCGATGTCACGGCTTCTCCTCTCGTGGTTCGCCAACAAATACGCACGGGTGATCACCGGCCTCCCTCTGTCGGACGCCACCGCCGGTTTCAAGTGCTTCCGGCGCGAGGTCCTCGAGGCGATCGACTTCAGCAAGGTCGGCTCCACGGGTTACGCATTCCAGATCGAAATGGACTTCCGGGCCTGGAAGAAGGGCTTCCGGGTGGGCGAGGTTCCGATCGTCTTCGTGGATCGGATGGATGGCGAGAGCAAGATGTCCCGCGCCATCGTCCGGGAAGCCGTATGGAGAGTGTGGGCCCTGCGGTTCTTGTCGCTCTTCGGACGTCTCTAGCAGGTTGCTGAAGAGCCCCGGGGAAGGAGACTCGCGTAGAGAACGGGCGGACTACGACCGAAGGACAGCACAGCGGGCGGCGCTAGTTTACATAATGTATATTATGCGCCATTACCTCAAATATCAGGAAAACGGCCTCTGCGTGCAATCCGGATTCGACCTTCGACGGTTCCCTGAAGCGTTGGCAGGTCGCTGAATCAGCCTTCTACTGGTCCGATCCCTCGTCTGTGGCTGCGTCGCCTCCCTCTGCCGGGTCCACCTCTGCTGACTCAGACTGCTCGCTGGCAGGCTCCGCCTCATCCGCCTGGCTATCGGACGTCGGAAGTACAACGGGCGGCGCGACACCGAACTGGCTCAAGGTGCGCACTTCACCGAGGCGAACCGAGTAGACATCCTGGCCTGCGGGATCTTCCGCTGCCTCCCCCACGAGCCGCTCATACAGAGAGATTGCTTCGTCATAGCGTCCCGCGGTGGTGTGCAGGCGCGCCTGCTCCGCCATCGCGTCGTGGCGCTGATAGTCGAACAGGGCCTCGTTCTCCAGACGCTCGTACCAGTCCAGTGACCGATCGGCGTCGCCGCCCTGATCGTAGGCAGCGGCGATCATGCCGATGGCGCTGAAAGAAAGAGGATCGCCGCGTCCTCGGTCCGCCAGCGGCTCGAGGACGCGGATAGCGGCCCCGAGGCTGTCCCGCCGGAGCTCGAGGTCTGCGAGCACCACGCGGGCCTGGTTGGCATATGCGGTTCCCGAAAACTGGTCGATGAAGAGACGCAATTCGGAGCGGATCGTCTCAATATCCGCCGACTGGGAGGCGATCTGTATCTCCTGCAAACGGACCGACCCCCGCTCCACCAGTTTCTGGCGGTAGTCCTGGTAGTAGAATGAGGCGGCGACTACGGCCACGAGGGCGATGCCACCGGCCATGACGACCCGGCGGTGGCGCTGGGCCCAGGCTGCCGCTTCGACCGCTCTCTCTGTAATGTGATCTTCGGTATCGATGCCTTGGGTCCGCTTCTCGCGGGCCATCGACTTTGCCATGTGACCGCAGAACCTTTCCGTGCCCCGGGAACTGACCGGGTGCGTCATAACTATAGTTAATAGAACGCCTTACAGCGTATCCGCGCACTCTCCATCCGACGTCCACTGCCTCGCGTCATGCCAGGACGTCGCTCGTGCTTCGTGCGATGAGGCACGAGAAACTAGGGGCAGCGCAGCTGCGCAGTCAATGCGGACTGCCGTGCATGATACGACGGTGCAGCCAGATGTAGACCGCGACGATCAGGGCAATGCCGAGGAAGATCCAGAGAAGGTTGTCTCCCACGAGCGCCTCGCCGGCGGGGATCAGCTCCGCATACGTCATCTGCCGGGTTTCCTTCCCCATCGCGTACCCGGCGAGACTCAGAATGACGACCCATATTCCGGCGCCGAGCCCAGTGAACAGGGCGAACCTGCCGAACCGCATCCGGGAAAGACCCGCGGGGATGGAGATGAGCTGTCTGACGGCGGGGATGAGCCGGCACACGAAAGTCGTGATCTCGCCGTGCCGGCGGAAGACCTCCTCTGCTCGCTCCAACGCCGCCGGGGGGAGAAAGAAGTAACGCCCGTATCGGTAGAGGAAGGGCCTGCCGAGTCGCAGGGATAGTCCATAGTTGACGAAGGCTCCCAGCAGCGACCCGAGGATCCCAGCGACGATCGCAACGATCAGGCCAATATGCGGATCGGGGGGCAGAAGCTCGCCCCGTGCTGCCAGGAACCCTGCGGGGATCATCACGACCTCCGAGGGGAACGGGATAAACGAGCTCTCGATCGCCATCAGCACGAGAACGATCAGCGGACCCCACGTTCGTCCGAGCTCCGCCCCGACTTCGATATACTGGATCAGCGTTTCAGTCACGCACAGCTCCGTCGATACCGGTCCTATTCACCAACCCTGCTCTCCCGTCAGCGGTACGAATCGGGCGTCGTCCACTGCCTCTTCCCGTACGTCACCGTTCTCGTCCACCGTCACCCGCACGAGGCGCTGACCTGCATCATCGCCCACCGGGATGATCAGAAGCCCCCCCGTGGCGAGCTGGTCCATGAGTGGTCGAGGGATCCGAGGCGCAGCGGCCCCGCAAAGAATCACATCATATGGGGCGTTTTCCGGCCAGCCACCGCTCCCGTCCCCGGTCCGCAGGGTTACGTTCTGCAATCCGAGGTCCATGAGTCGCTTCTCGGCCAGCCGCGCCAACTCGGGCACGGTCTCGATGGAGTATACGTGACGGGCCAGCTGAGTCAGCAAAGCCGTTTGGTATCCCGAACCCGTGCCGATCTCGAGGACCATCTCCTTCCCTTCGAGCCCTGCCAGGCTCAGGTGCAGCGCGTGAGCGGTCGGCCGGGAAATCGTCTGGCCGTGGCCAAGCGGCAGCGCCACGTCCTCATAGGATCGATGACGAACGGCGTCCGGTACGAACATGTGACGCGGCACCATGTCGAAGGCGTGCAGGATCGCGAGATCCTGCACGCCTTCGCTTCGCAGGGTCTCGATCAGACGTCGCCGATCCCGGCGGTATGCCTGGTCTACCCGCCCTGCATCCACGTGCGAACTTCGCTGATCAGCCGGTAATTGGTGAGGTCCAGGTGCAGCGGAGTGATTGAGATGTAGCCCGCCTGGACCGCGCGAAAATCCGAGTCCTCCCGTCCACTCCAGGTGGACACGCCTCCACCGATCCAGTAGTACTCGCGGCCCGAAGGGTCCTCTCGGCGCGTGAGCGAATCCGAATACACGCGGCGCCCGAGGGTCGTGACTCGGACTCCCTTCATGTCTTCGACCGGAATGTCCGGCAGGTTGATGTTGAAGAAGGTCTCCTCGGGGAAATCCGACCGTTGAATCAGCGAGCCGATCAGCTCGACCAGGACATCCGTCCAGGCGGGGATCCGGTCCGAGATCCGGCTCGAATAGGACACGGCAATCGCCGGGATCCCGAGGATTGTCCCTTCCATGGCGGCAGCCACGGTGCCCGAGTAGAGCACGTCCTCGCCCATGTTGGGCCCGTGATTGATCCCCGAAAGGACGAAGTCGGGCGAAGCAGCGAGGAGCTGGTTGATGCCGATCAGCACGCAGTCGGTCGGTGTGCCGTCGATGACGTTGTGGCCCTCGGGCGTCTTCGTCGCGCGGAGGGGCCGATGCACCGTCAGCGAGTGGCTGGTTGCACTCTGCTCTCGATCTGGCGCTACGACGTCGACGTCTCCCAGTTGTGACGCAACGTCGATCAGCGACCTCAGGCCGAGGGCGTGAATGCCGTCGTCGTTGGTGCACAGAAACCTGGGGCGGGTCGAGGAATGCTTTGGACTCTCGTCCGTGTCCGCGGTCATTCGCCGAGCGCCAGGAGCTCTACCAGGCCGTCCGCCTCGCGGCGCAGGTCGCGCACGGTCTCACGCTCCCACGCGACGCGCGCCGCCCGGGCGAGCTTCCCCTCCTTGCGCAACTGCTCGAGCTTGTGCCTGGCTCCCTCGATCGTGTACTTCTCGGCGTAGAGCAGGTGTCGAAGCAAATGTACCAGCTTGATTTCCTTCCGCCGATAGACTCGATTGCCCGCCCGGTTCTTGCCTGGCTTGAGAGCCGCGAACTGGGTCTCCCAATAGCGCAGAACGTGTGGTTTCAGGCCGGTGAGCTCGCACACCTCACCTATCGAGTAGTATTCCTTCGGCGCGATCCGGTCTTCCACCGAACTCAACTCCAGCGCTCGGGCTTGGGCTCTCGGGACATGAGAAGAGCCAGAGCCCTTCTCGGGTCCACGTCATCGTACAGAATAGAGTATACCGCTCCCACGATGGGCATTTCCACCCCATGCCTCTCCGCGAGGTCGTGTGCGGCCTCTGTCGTGCGCACTCCCTCGGCGACAGATGCCATTCCGGCCAGTACGTCGTGCAGCTTTTTGCCTCGTCCCACGGCCAGGCCTACCTGCCGGTTTCGACTCAGATCTCCGGTGCATGTAAGGACCAGGTCGCCGACGCCGGCGAGACCCGCGAGCGTAGCCCCCTCCCCGCCGAGCCTCTCGGCCAGGCGCCCGATCTCGGCCAGGCCTCTCGTCATCAGGGCGGCTCTCGCGTTGGTACCGAGCCCGAGGCCATCGCTGATGCCCGCAGCCAGAGCGATGACGTTCTTCAGGGCCCCGCCCAGCTCGGTGCCCACGAGATCCGATTGGGTGTAGAGTCGGAAATGCTCGTTCTGGAACAGCCGCTGTATCCGCACGGCGTTCTGCTCGTCGCGCGATGCCAGGGTCACCGCTGTCGGGAGCCGGCGAGCGAGTTCCGCCGCGAAACTGGGGCCTGAGAGAACTACGCAGCCTCCCGCCACGTCCTCCCCGAGCACCTCGGTCAGTACCTGGCTCATCGTGAGGCCGGTCTGGATCTCGATGCCCTTCGACGCGCTCACGAGGAGAGGCCGTTCATCTCCCAGGTGTCCCCGGGCGTTCTGCATCACGGGTCGGACAACGTGTGACGGACTCACCGAGACCACTACACTGGCAGAGCGTAGAGCTTCCGCCATGTCGGACGTTGCGCCAAGCGTAGGCTCGAGCTCGACGCCCGCGAGGTACTTATCGTTTCTCCTTCGCTCCGAGACGTCCTCGGCCACGGCCGGCTCGTAGGACCACAGGACGGTCGGGTGACCGTTCCATGCCAGGACATTCGCGAGAGCCGTTCCCCAGCTGCCCGCTCCCAGTACCGCGATCCGGTCAGTGCTCACGCTCGCCCGCCTTCGCTGGTGGAGGATTCGGAGATGTCTCGCTTCCGGCCAAATCTGTGTTCCTGGCCACGGGCGAGCCGTTTCAGGTTGCCGCGGTGTGTCCACCAGACCAGGATCGCTACGGCCGCGCTGAATAGCACGGTGTATCGGGACTCGTCCGTGAGCCACGCCGTGAGGGGTACGAGAGTAGCCGCGCTGATGGACGCCACAGATACGTATCGAGTGATCGCGACGACTCCGATCCACACGAGCAGTCCGATCAGAGCGGACGTGGGGGCGAGGGCGACGAGAACCCCCACACCCGTGGCCACTCCCTTTCCGCCTCGGAATCGCATGAAGATGGACCACACATGGCCGGCGATCGCCGCGAGGCCATAGAGAAGAGCCAGATCTCCATTGGCGCTGCCGTCCCAGGCCGGGAAGAAGTACGCCGGCACGAAGCCCTTCGTCACATCGATCAGAACGACGGGAACTCCTGCAGCGGCGCCCATGACCCTGTAGGCGTTGGTGCCACCGAGGTTGCCGCTGCCGTGCTCGCGCAGGTCGATGCCGTGCAGCCGTCCCATGATGTAGCTGGTGGGAACCGACCCGATCAGGTAGGCGGTGAGCGACAACAGAGCGACTGTCACGTGAGCCCTTCCCGCATCATCGGTTCATCTTCCGTTCCGGTCCGCGTCACTGCGTTGGCGCGCGCTGAGGCGTATCGGCGAGCCCTCGAATCCCCACTCCCTCCTGAATCCGTTGGACAGGAATCTGATGTAGGAGGTCTTCAGGTCCTTGGGGCGGTTCGACCACAGCACGAACAGCGGCGGCTGAGTGTCCACCTGGCTGCCATAGTATATCCTCACATCGCCACGTCCGCCCTGCGGCGGCTGCTTCCGGGCAAGGAGCGCTTGCAGGACTCGATTGACCTCAGCTGTCGGGATTCGCCGGGACCGCTGTGCCTGCACGTCCCGGGCGATCTCGAGGACCTTCCGGACACGCTTTCCGGATAGCGCGGACGTCGTAATGATCGGTACCCACCGCAGGTAGTGGGCGCGCGCACGAAGCTCCTTTTCGAATGCGGCGAGGGCGTCAGGTCCTCGCTCCTCGATCAGGTCCCATTTGTTAGCGACCAGAACGAGCCCGCGGCCGGCGTCCCACGCTTCCTCGCCGATCCGGAAGTCCTGATTCGCGACGCCCGCGACGCAGTCGACCACGAGGAGGCATACATCCGACCGCCGGATGGCCGAAGTCGCACGCAGCCGGCTGTAGAATTCTATGGCGTCATCCACCTTCGAGCGACGACGTAGCCCGGCTGTGTCGATCAGGCACACCCGCTCGCCCTCGAACTCCAGGTAGGTGTCTATGGCATCGCGCGTGGTGCCCGCCTCGGCGTGCACCAGGACCCGTTCCTCGCCGAGAAGTCGGTTCACGAAGCTCGACTTCCCCACGTTTGGCCTCCCGATCACGGACAGCCGCAGCCCCACGGGGACCGACTTTTCCTCGCCCGGGTCCGGCAGCGCGGCCACTACCCTGTCGAGAAGGTCCCCACTTCCCCTCCCGCTCAGCGCAGACACGGGAACGGGCTCGCCGAGGCCGAGGGAGTGGAACTCGTGGTGCGCCACTGTGGTGGCCGGATCGTCCAGCTTGTTCACGGCCAGAACTACGGGGCGTCCCGACCTCCGCAGCAGATCCGCCACATGCTCGTCCACCGGGTGAGGGCCGTCACGACCGTCCGTGACGAGGACGATGGCCTGGGCCCTCTCGATCGCCTCGAGGACCTGCTCCCTGACTTCACGGTCGAGTGGCCGCTCTGGCACGTCACTGATGCCACCCGTGTCCACCAGGAGGAAGTCGCGACCGGCCCAATCGACGTCCGCGAATTGCCGATCCCGGGTAACCCCGCTCTCTTCCGCCACGATTGCGATCCGGCGACCTACGATGCGGTTGAACAGCGTGGACTTGCCCACATTGGGTCTTCCCACTATCGCGACCGTGGGAAGGCCTACAGCGCCAGCAGGGTGTCCGTCATGTGTTCCGATGGGCATATCCGTAACTCCGGCATGCGCTCCCTCAGCTCCGAGAGGGAAAGGTCATCCAGAAACAATTCCTGATCGTTCAGTGCCGTCCGGCTGAACAACGCGAGGTCGAATTGGCCATATGGCTCGAGTGCCCTGGCGTAGTCCGCCCCGCTCAGAAGGCCGGCCGTTGTGACCATCGAACCGTACAGCGTGTTGTCCACGGCGACCGTTTCGATGGACGAGCCTGTAGAGTGGGCCACATCGTCCGCAAGTCTGCCCAGGTGCGGCCGCATCGAAGTGCCCGTCACCAGGACGATGTTCTTTCCGCTGAGTGACGGAAGATCCGCCAGGTCTGCGTGTACCGCCGAACGGAGGGCTGAAACGGCGCCCACTCCGTTCGCCACCAGCTCATAATCGTCGAAGTACCCGGGCTCCGGAAGATCCAGACCCGCTTGCAGGAACATCTCGTCCGCGGCGTAGCACCACGCCCTTCCCCGCTCGGCCAGGGCGCGCTGGCGTATTCCGTCCATCATGCCCAGCGCCTCGACGCACTCTCCGGGAGTGAGGGGCCGAACCCCTCTGTCGGAGTTGTAGTTCGTCAGGCCCACGGGCACGATCGAGAGGGACCGGATATCCTCCCCCCGAGCGTAGAGATCTCGGATCGTCCGGTCGAGGATGGAGCCATCGTTGATCTCCGGACAGAGCACGACCTGCGCGTGTACCTGGATTCCACCGCTCGCCAGCCGATCGAGGTGCTCGTCGATGAGCGCCGAACTCGGGTTGACGAGCATCCGGAGCCTCGCCGCAGGATCCGTCGCGTGAACGCTCACGTACAGGGGAGTGAGTCGCTGCTCGAAGATGCGCTCCCAGTCGTCGTCTCTCAGGTTCGTGAGGGTGACGTAGTGGCCGAACATGAACGACAAGCGATAATCGTCGTCTTTCACGTACAGGGGCTGCCGCAGCCTGGTCGCCCTCGGATTGCCTTTCACGAAGCAGAACGGACACGCGTTCGTGCACCGCCGAACCTTGTCCGCCTCAGGCACGAGACCCAGAGACTCGTCAGGGTGTTTCTCGATGTCGTACACGATCGGTTGTCCGTCGGGCAACCGGGCTTCGAGAACGACCTCGGCGTCAGCTTCGCAGAACTTCAGATCGAGAGAATCGCGAAGATCCCTGCCGTTGATCGAGATGAGCACCGTACCGGGAGGGATCCCGAGGTCGGCGCCGATCGAGCCTTGCCTTACCCGCGCGACGCGGACCATTTGACTTTCCCCTCACTCAGCTGCTGGCCTGGAGTCCCTCCGCCTGCAGCAGTGCGGCGGCCTCTCCATGCTGAAAGGCCGGCACGAGCACGCGCACTACCGAGAGACCACCGAAGGTGACCACGTTGGTGCTGTCCTTCTGCGACAGGACGTGCGCCTCGAAGCCGGCGCCGCGCAATACTGCGGCAACTCATCGTCTGGATGAGCAAGCGGGCGAAAACCCGGATTCGAATTCCCGCCCGCCCGGTCCCACGTCGAAGGTCAGGAGTCGCTTGAAGAGGCTTCCTGCCCGTACTGGAAGCCCGCCACGGGCTCCTCAATCTGGAACTGCAGCAAGAAGGAAGTGGCCTCCCCTGCAGCCGGGAGAGTGAGCATTAACTCCTCGGTCATCACGACCTGGCCTTCCTCGTCCAACAAGCTGATGGGAACGGTAACCTCGCTGCCGGCAGCGGCGCTCTTGTTCATCACCTGTCCCTCAACGCTGTACACGCCCTCGGAGACGGTCGCCAGCTGGGAGCGGAGGAACTCGAATTCGAGCCCGTCCCGCTTCTGAAGTACGGCCAGCGCCTCGTCTGAGTTGTCGAGCTCACGGTGCGCGTTGGCCAGGAGATTGTAGTTGACGGACTCGTACGGATAGAGCGCGACGAGCTGGTCAGCCAGGGGAAGGAGGGCCTCGTACTCTTCCGACTGGTAGTACGTGTTGGCGAGATTTTCCAGCGTCTCCTTATTCAACGGATTCAGTTCGTAGGCATTCTGAAACGCCTGCGCGGCCTGGGCGAAGTCCTGCGCCCTGTAGAGCCCGATCCCTACCTGAGACCACTGCCGGAAACTCAGGTCGTCACGCTGCAGCAGCTCGCCGAACATCCGCTCCGCTGCCTCGGAATCGCCCGAATCCATCAGCGCGATCGCGTAATTCAACATGCCAAGGACATCATCCGGATTCGCGATCGCGTATTCGGAGTAAATGGCGAGGGCTTCGTCACCTCTTCCGTCCGCTCTCAACAACTCGGCCAGATTGATGCTGGCCGCCCGAACCATGTCCGGCTCGCCGCCTGACTTGAGGGCCTGCGAGTATAGCTCCATCGCCGTCGCGTTATCGCCACGCTGCTGGTAAATGTTGGCCGCATTCGTAAGGGAACGGGCGTCGGAGTAGATCACGTTGGCCTGCAGGAACGCCTCGAGGGCTTGATCCTGCTCGCCGGCGCGCAAGGAGCTGATGCCCCGGTTGTAGAGAGGAACCCAGGCATTGAAGCGCATCTCGTTTGTCAGGTCCGTGCAGGCGGGATCGGAGATCGACAGCTTCGTGAGCATCGAGTCCGCTCCTGCGTAGTCGCGCAGGCCAAGGTACGCCTGCCCGGCCAGCAGATAGGCTCGGGGCAGCGGATCGTCACCCGTCAGGATCGGCTCGAGCTTCTCGATCGCGCGCGCGAATCGCTTCTCCTTCGGCTGCGGGTCATCGCGTCGAGCTGCATAACTCAACTCGACGTCGGCGCCGCGCGTGTACTTGTTCCCCTTTTCGGCGCACTCCTGCGCCAGGATGTCCATGGGGAAAGCGAACGCGGCGACCAGGCCTGCCGCCAGAGCATACTTCAACGAATGTCTGAGCATAGTAACCTCAACTATAGTATTGCCAGCTACATAACGGGGACGTCGGTGCCTCGTTGACGTCCTTCTGTCGAGCTTCGGACTATCCTCGCCCGGGAGGGTCCGGAAGAAAACTCGGTGCATCCTGCCACCGCTCGTCGGCTACGGCAAGTCCCGGCGTCACTAATACGCCTTACGGCCCGGCATGTTTCCTCTTGCCGGGACTCGCCTGCTGGTTCCGTCCGAGCTCGTCCAGGATTCGGCGGGCGGTCGCGGGCCCTATTCCGCGCACGGCGGTGAGGTCCTCCGAGCGCGCCCGACGGATGGCCTCGAGACTGCCGAATTCGCTCAGCAGATCCTCCTCGCGTGGCGGACCGACCCCCGGAACATCCGACAGCTGCGCTCGCAAGGTGCGCCTTCGCCGTGGCGAACGGTGGTAGTCCACGGCGAATCTGTGAGCTTCATCTCTCGCCCGCTGCAGCCAGTGCAGCGCCGGGCTCCTCCGATCCAGACGAAGCGCCTCACTCGTCGCCGGAGTAAACACCTCTTCCTCGCGCTTGGCCAATGAGACGACCGACAGGTCGGATACGCCGGCCCCTTCCATGGCGTGTACCGCCGCTCCCAGCTGGCCCTTTCCGCCGTCCACGATCACGAGGTCCGGGAGGGGGCGGTCTTCGCTCACGCGGCGCTGAAAGTACCTTCCCACAACCTCTTGCATCATCGAGGAGTCGTCTGTCCGTCCAGCCGGCGTGTCTCGAATCCGGAATCGCCGGTACTCCGATTTGCGGGGAGTCCCGTCCCTCAACCACACGGCGCTTCCGACGGATTCATGGCCGCTCAGCGTCGAGATGTCGAAACACACCAGGTCTCGCGGTGGTTTGTGCAGACCGAGAGCCGCTGCCAGCTCGCGCGCC
>JAUVTH010000082.1 GCA_030601615.1 Gemmatimonadota bacterium | reverse complement strand
AGCCTCGATCCGGAAGCATACACCCCCGTGACGTGCGAAGGTGAACGCGTGCCGGTCGAGAAGCTGCCGGCTCTCGTACGTGCGGCAATGGAGATCGATCGCGATCGTGCCGGCGTGATGGTTCGCCACAACGGCTGCCTGGAGCACCTGCGACTCGACCCGGCCCTGGAGGCTCGGGGAGTGATCTACGCACCCCTCGTGGAGGTTGCCGACGAGCGGCCGGAGATCCTGGAGCGCTTCCTCTTCCGGAGCGATGTGGCGCCGATGGAGCGCAAGCTGTGGGGTCTCCACGCGGCGTTGCTGTCAGGCGGGTATTTCCTGTACGTCCCCGAGGGCGTGGACGTCGAGCACCCCTTGCATGCCTTCCGGTACCTGGACGAGGAGGGCAGCGTCGTCTCGACGCACTCGCTCATCGTCGCCGAGGCCGGCGCCCGTGTCACGTGCATCGACGAGTACGTGTCACCGGACCTGGAGAAGGAATCGCTCAGTCTCAACGGCGTCGAGATCTTCGGAGCGGACGGCGCGTCGGTCAGCTACCTGGCGCTACAGCATTACGGCCGTGGCGTGAAGCACTTCAGCATGCAGCACTCGAACACGGGCAAGGACTCCACGCTGAACAGTTACAACGTCACGCTCGGCGCCGACCTTGCTCGGGCCGACGTCACCAGCCACCTCGAGGGCCAGGGAGCGCGCAGCGAGATGCTCGCCTTGTGGTTCGGAGACCGGGACCAGCACTTCGACCACCACACGCTGCAACATCACAAGGCTCCGAACGCGTACAGCGACCTCCTGTACAAGGGAGCCCTGACCGCAAAATCGAAGAGCGTGTTCCGTGGCCTGATCAAGGTCGCCGAGGGTGCGCAGCTGACGGACGCATACCAGACCAACCGCAACCTGCTCCTCAGTCCGGACGCGAGCGCGGTCACGCTTCCGAGCCTCGAGATTCGTGCTGACGACGTGCGTTGCTCGCACGGCGCCACGGTCGGCCAGGTGGACGACACGATGCTGTTCTACCTGATGAGCCGCGGGCTGGACAGGGAGCAGGCCGAGCACCTCCTGGTGTTCGGGTTCTTTGATGAAGTCCTCGAGCGCGTGCCCGGTGAAGGTGTGCGGTCCCGCATTCGTGAGTCCATCGAAGCGAAGATCCAGGCCTGATGAGCTGTTTTCGCACGGTTGCCCGGCTGGATGACGTGCCCAGGGGCACCATGCTGCAGATAGAGCTGGACGGCGAGAAGATCGTCCTGGCTCACGTCGGCGACCGGGTGTTCGCCTTGCACGACGAGTGCACACACGAAGAGTTTCCCCTCTCGTCTGGCGAGCTCGTGGGAGGGCAGGTCATCTGCAAACTTCACGGCGCTCGCTTTGACCTGGAGACCGGAGCGCCGCGGGCCCTTCCCGCGGTCAAGCCGGTGCGAACGTACGAGGCCAGGGTGGAGGGCGAGGAGATACAGGTCCGGGTTGGTTGACGACCCGGCTGGCGCGCCCGACACACCCGACCAAAAACCGCGCCAGGGGCGCACCCATGGAAACACCTGATTCCACCTCGGTCACATCATCGCACGCTGCCTATGACATTGAGCGGATCCGGGCCGACTTCCCGATTCTCGCGCGCCTCGTGCACGGCGTCCCGCTCGTCTACCTCGACAACGCGGCCAGTTCCCAAAAGCCGTACTCGGTCATACAGGCTGTGGATGCCTATTACAGGGAGATCCACGCCAACGTGCACCGCGGAGCGCACGAGCTGAGCATTCGGGCCACCGAGGCGTACGAAGGTGCGCGCGATGTCGTCGCTGATCATATGGGGGCAGCCTCTTCATCTGAGATCATATTCGTGCGGGGCACGACGGAAGCCATCAACCTCGTGGCCTCGACCTGGGGCGCTGCACACGTCGGCTCCGGCGACGAGATTCTCCTCACGAAAATGGAGCACCACTCGAATCTCGTCCCGTGGCAGATCCTGGCAGAGCGGGTCGGTGCGACGGTGCGCTACGTGGACGTCGCTACAGATGGATCGCTGGTGATGGAGGACTATGATCGCCTGCTCACGAGTCGCACCCGCCTCGTGGGCGTGACCCACGTCTCCAACACGCTGGGTGTCGTGAACCCGGTGGCGGAGATCGCGACGAAGGCACACGACGTGGGCGCGGTGTGCCTGGTCGATGGTGCACAGGCGACCCCCCATATGCAGATCGACGTCGGGACGCTCGGATGCGACTTCTACGCCTTCAGCGGCCACAAGATGCTCGCGCCCACCGGAATCGGAGCGTTGTGGGGACGCCGCGAGCTCCTCGATTCGATGCCTCCCTGGCAGGGTGGCGGGGAGATGATCTCGGAAGTCAGGCTCGACGGTTTCACCGCAGCGCCGTTGCCACACAAGTTCGAAGCCGGCACGCCACACGTGGCAGGAGCGATCGGCCTCGCAGAGGCCATCCGGTATCTCCGCCGCATCGGCCTCGACGCGATTCACGCCTGGGAATCGGCTCTCACGACCTACGCGATGGAGCGGCTCGGAGAGATCGACAGACTGGAGATCTACGGGCCGAAGCAGAACCGCGTGGGTGTGATATCGTTCTGCTACGCCGACATCCACGCGCACGACCTGGCGACGATCCTCGACCAGAAGGGCGTGGCAATCCGGGCGGGCCATCACTGCAATCAGCCCCTGATGGAGCACCTGGGTGTGGATGCGACGGCCCGCGCCAGCATCTACCTTTACAACACGCATTCGGAGATCGACGTTCTGGTCGAGGCGCTGGGCCTCGCGGCACACCTGTTCGGAGTGACTTGAACGGATGGCTATGAGCGACTACGGAGGGGAAGGCCTCGAGCTGAGCTCTCTCCAGGATCTCTACCAGCAGGTCATTCTCGATCATTACCGGCGTCCCCGGAATAAGGGACCGCTCGAAGACGCCACACACACGCTCACCCTGAACAATCCGTTGTGCGGCGACGTGATCGACCTGATGCTCAAGCTCGAGGGGGATCGGATCACCGAGGTTCATTTCGAGGGGAAGGGATGCTCGATCAGCCAGGCCTCCGCGTCCATGATGAGCGGATTGCTGAAGGGCCGAACGGTGCAGGATGCCCTCGACGTCATGGACACGTTCACCCGAATGCTGCACGGGGACACGGACGCTGCCGCCGATACCGGGCTCGGCGACCTGCGGGCCCTGGCTGGCGTATCGAAGTTCCCGGTGCGAGTGAAGTGTGCATTGCTGGCTTGGGACTGCCTTCAGGAGCTGGTACGGCCGGAGACCTCCGACTCGTGACGTTCCCCCGTGCCTGACCCCCTCACCGGCCGCGTGCTACAGTTCATGGCCGGAGTGTATCGAATACACACGTCGGAAGGGACTTTCGACTGCTCGCTCCGTGGGAAGGCGAAGCGGGACGCGGGTGAGCGAGTGGCCATCGGCGACCTCGTCACATTCGAGCGGCTCGAGGACGAGAGCTGCCGCATCACGGAAGTCCTGCCGCGCGAGAGCCGGCTCTCGCGTCACTCGCTGGCCAAGCGACGTGAGCAGGTGCTGGCCGCGAACGTCGACCAGGTAGCGGCGGTTTTCTCCGTAGCCCGTCCGGAACCGGATATCCAGCTTCTCGATCGCCTGCTTGCCGTGGCGGAGCTCCACGACCTGGCCTCGCTGATCGTCGTGAACAAGACCGATCTGACCCAGAACGAGAAAGTTCCGCCCGAGATCGCAGCCTACGCCGCGCTCGGGTACCCGGTGCTCCCCATGTGCGCGAAGACCGGTGCGGGGCTGGACGTTCTGCAGGAGATGCTGGCCGGGCGTATCACCGTGTTCACGGGTCCGTCGGGAGTGGGAAAGACGAGCATCCTGAACGCGATCCTCCCGGACCTGGACCTCCGAGTGGGCGCCGTGGGGGAACGTTCGGGCCGCGGGAAGCACACGACGTCGGCGGGGCTGCTCATCCCCCTCCCCGACGGCGGATACCTCGCCGACACGCCGGGCATCCAGTACTTCGAGCCGGCCGGCGCTGACCCAGCCGACCTCGCGCACGCGTTCCGCGAGTTCCGACCGCTCGTCGACCTTTGCCGGTTCGCCAATTGCCGACACCGGGCGGAACCGGGCTGCGCGGTCCGGGCTGCGGTGGACGACGGCAGCGTCTACGAGCACCGGCACGCCAGCTATCTGTCCCTGCTCGAGGCCGCCGAGGGCGGTCGGGAGTACGGCCGGTGACGCGCGAGTGGTCAGAGCGCCTTCGATCGGCCCTCGCGGACAAGCCGGCGGACCGCATTCCCGAGACCGAGTGTGAGATCCGTGCGGCAGTCACATTGATCCTCCGCTCCCCGGCGGCCGGTGGAAACGACCCGGAGGTACTGTTCGTTCGGCGGGCCCGGGTGCCGGGCGACCCCTGGTCCGGACACGTCGCACTGCCGGGCGGACGTCGCGACCCCGAAGACGCGGATCTTCTCGAAACGGCGCGCCGTGAGACCCTGGAGGAAACCGACCTTCGCCTCGAGCGAGAGGACCACCTGGGACGTCTCGGTGAGATTCACCCGCGAAGCAGGCACCTGCCCTCGATCTGCGTCACGCCGTTCGTCGCGTGGCTGGCAGCCGATCAGGACGTGTGCGTCAATCACGAGCTCACGGGCCACGTGTGGATCCCGGTGTCGGTCCTGTCCGATCCCGAGTACCGGTCCACTCTCGTGCGCGAGACGCCCTCTGCCCGCGAGTTTCCAGCGATCGACTTCGAAGGCGACGTGATCTGGGGGCTGACGTTCGAGATTGTGGCGGACTTTCTGGCGGTGCTGGCGAACGCACCGGAGCGCGATCGCTGATGCGGGGCTTTCCGACCGTCGTGCCCCGCGGCACCTTCCGCGCATGAATCGAGAGACAGAGCCGGCCCCTCCGCCCGAGTCCCGTCCCGGCGTTCCCACGCGCACTCTGACCGCCCTGATCGCGACCGCCGTCGCGGTAGCGGTCCTGCTGATCACGATCCGATCGCAGGAGCCGATCGGGGCGGGCATCTACTACGATGACGGAGCCAACCTGGCGCTGGCGCGATCGATGGCCAGCGGCGAGGGCTACGTCTACTCCAACCTCCCCGGCGCCGTCCCGGGCGTCAGGTACCCGCCGGCGTATCCGGCCGTCCTCGCCGCCACGTGGAAGGCGTTCGGCCTGTACCCCGAGAACCTGGGTGCACTCAAGGCTCTGAATGCCCTGTTCTGGGGTCTGGCGGCAGGATGCACGTTCCTCCTGTTCGCCCGTGGCAGCAGGCGGCGAGTAGTGGCTGTCGGTCTGGTTACGCTCTACGCTTTTCTCACGATTCCCTCGATGTCCGTGGCCACCGTTCTTTTGTCGGAGCCGATGTTCCTTCTGACGTGCGTCGGAGCACTGCTTCTGGCTTCCCGCGACCCCGGACGACTGGACGCGGTTCTCGAGCCGGAGACCGGATGGCGCTGGCCGGGGGGCGAGCCTGGCTGGGCCGTGACGGTCGGACTCGCCGCCGCTCTGGCGTTCCTGACCCGCTCCATCGGTCTCACACTGATCGCGGGCCTCTTGATTCCTCTCCTGCTTCAACGGCGCTGGCTGAGCGCAGGAGTTCTCGCGGTGGGCGGTGGCGTCCCGGCAATCGGGTGGATCGCGTGGAGCCGTATGCATGCCGCCGATGTGCCGGGCCCGATCGCGGGTCAGTACGGATCCTACGGAGCATGGCTCGACCAGAGCCTCGAGGGAGGAGTCGTCGGTCGTCTGCGCGAGGTCATTCCCGCCAACTGGGGACCGTTCGTCGAGACGCTGCACTTCGTGTGGGTGCCGCGGGCGCCGGGCCTGGCGCTCGCCGTCGTCCTGCTAGCTCTTGGGGCAGCGGCCGTATACGGCGCACTCAGCGTGTGGAGGCGCAATCCTGCGCTGGTCCTGTTTCCCCCGATCTACCTCGGGCTCGTGTTCATCTGGCCTGACGAGCCCTACCGATTCTATTACGCGATCATGCCGCTGCTGACCCTCCTCGCCTTCGAGGGACTGTGGGAAGCGGTGCCGAAAATCCGGTCTGACCTTCCGCGGTGGGGTGCTCCCGTCGCAGCCATCATTGCCGCTATATTCGTGGTCAATGCGCTCGTGTATCACGGACGTGGCCACGCCGTGAAGGCGTGGATTTCACCCCAGACGGTCCTCTTCCGGGCCTATGCTCCGCTCAACGAGTGGATCCGCGCGAACACCGCTCCGGACGACGTGATCGCATCTGCGCTGGACCCCTACGTGCACTGGGAGACCGGCCGGCTGGCCGTGCCCTCGTGGCGTTTCCTGGCCGACGACTACGGGCGTTACGACCGCACGCCGGAAGTGCTCGCGGCAGGGCTCGATTCCGTCATCGTGCGGTACGACGCCCGGTACGTGGCCCTCATCCTCGGCGAGAACAAGGCCGCCCGTACCCTGGAGTCCTTCGTGGACCTGCATCCCGAGCGGGCACTCAATGTATTCCAGACGGAGGGCCCGGCCGTGGG
>JAUVTH010000104.1 GCA_030601615.1 Gemmatimonadota bacterium | reverse complement strand
GGCACGACCCGCTCGATGAACGTGCCGACCCCGTCAGCGATTCTCTGGACCACCGGATCGCCTGGATCCACCCGGTAGATGGCGTCGCTGTCTCTTCCCCCTACCCACACCGTGCCCCCTCCGTCGAATGACGGCGCGGACGGGTTCGCGAGATCGGCCTCCGGATCCGGGAACAGACTGGTCAGGATGTCGCCCGAGTCGAGGTCCACGAACAGCACCCGACTTCCACCGAAGCTCGAGACCGTGGTAACGGCAAAGGCCGCTGAGTGATCGAACGCGTCTCCGTCGAACCCGGCGCCCAGGTCGATCGGCGTCCCCGCTGACCGGAGGGTCTCTCCAACCGAAAATGCTGCCAGCGTCTGGCCCGTAGAATTCAATACGAAAACACCCTCATCTGCCGGTTCCCCGGGGCCGCTCGGCGCGTCGTCCGCGCATGCGGCGAGAACTCCGCACAGCAACAGCAAACCGAACGGGTCCACGAATTTCTTGAGGCGAAGATGCCTGGTGATCGGAATGCTGGTCATGAACGGGGTCTCCTGGCTTCGAGGCGCAGCACGAGGCGACGCCCGACTTCGGGGTATAGTTCGATCAGCTCGTAACGCTGATCCATGACGTTCTCGATGCGCGCAATCAGGCCGAGTCTCATGCTGCGCGCGTTGAAAGAGTGACTGGCCGATACGTCGAATGTGGTGTAACCGTCGATCGATCGCGTTGCTGCGACGCTGGTGGTTCGAGACCCAGTGTACCGCATATCCAGCCGGCCACCCGTGGATTCCCACCACGTTTCGAGCGTAAGCCGGCCCGTACCAGCCGGCTCGTACGGAAGCGGATTCCGATTCTGGCCAAACCCGACTCTGCTTCGCTGAAGAGTTCCGGCCAGTTGGACACGCCAGCCGACGGTTCGTGGTCGCCTCGACGCGACGCCCAGCTCCAACTCCAGTCCCGAGCTTCGAAGCTCTCCCAGGTTCTGCGGACTCCACACCGCAACTGAACTGGCCAGCCAGACGATGGGATCCTCCGTGTGGCGCAACCACACCGCGCCGGACGCTTCGACTCGCAGCGCGCCCGTGCTGGCCGACGTGCTGCCTCCGAGCTCTGCGTCCAGCGTGATCCTCTCCGGCTGCAAATCGGGGTTGGGCCGCACTCTATACTGCGAGGCGAAGTACAGGTCGCCGAAGGTGGGCAGCCGAAACCCCTGTCCAACGCGAGTCCATATCCTGGTCGCCGAGCTGGCAATCCACGTGACGCTAATATCCGGGCTGAACACGGAGATCCCACGGGCGACATCCAGGGAAATCGATGGATCGACCCGGACCCTGTCCGTACCAAGCGCGAGTGCGACGCGCCCGCCTGCGACCGTTCGACCGGGCCGTCCCTCGATAGCGTCCCCGGCGACGGCCTCGTGACTCAGACGCGCGCCCAGTGTCAGGGGAACCCCGGGATCGAGCTGCACGTCCCCCGAGAGCCGAAGATCACCCACCGTCTGAGCGCTCTCCTCCGAAGAGCCCGACGCGCGGTATCCCAGACGATGAGAGCCATAGCTGACCGAAGTTCTCCAGCGCGTCCGTTCCACGCCCGCCGCGAAGATCCACGAGCGATCATCCGCCCGCGCCGTCTCGAACAGGCTCGTCCCGACGCGTCCCGGCACACCCCGCTCGGCCCGATCCACGCGCAGGCTCGCCTGGACCGGGCCGGAGGCACCGTGAAGAGCGGCACTGATAGTCGAGATGTCAGCGTTGGAGCGTGTCTCTACCGGACTTCCCGGCAGTACGGGATTCCGGTACGAGAAGTCGTTCTCCGAGCGAGCCGCGGCCACGGTCAGTCCCAGGCGTCGACCCCCCTCAGATATGTCGGCCTGCACATCCACGCCGCGGACGCCGTAGGACTCCATGCGGACGCCGCCCCCGATCCCGGTCCCCTCTCCCGTGCGTGATGTCAGGAGCAGCGCGCCCGCCGCGGCACCGGATCCGAAGCGCTGGGATGCGGCCCCCCTGATGAGAGTCCCCGACTCGAGGGTGGACGTGAGGATGCCCGAAAGGTCTGCCCTGCCCGTGAGTGGATCGTTGAGAGGGACGCCGTCGAGAAGGACGAGAACATCCTCGGGACGGCTACCACGTACCGACAACACCTGCCTCCCTCCCGGGCCGTGGCGCCGGATCGAAACGCCGGGGACGTCGGCCAGCCACTCTCCCACGGTCGAATACGTCAGGGACTCATCGTCGAATCGTACCTGGTGAACGGCCCGCACCGAAGTGCCGACAGCGCCGCCAGGAGTCGTGGCATCGATGACCGGAAGCTCGTACGGATCAATGGACAGAACGACACGCAACGTCCCGCTCCGCTTTCGGGACAACTCGATCGAGCGATCCCGGTGCCCCGGAGCGCTGGCAACCAGGGTATATCTTGCCCCACGCGCCAAATGCAGGGTAACAATCCCGTCGTGAGCCTCTATCCCTTGCGGCTGTCCCCTGGCTGCCGGAATGCTCCCGACCTCTTCCGCTCGAACACGGCCCGCCCGAAGGATTTCACCACCTTCGGATACGAGTGTGACGACGAGCGTCACTGCGGCGGGCGCCGTCTCCTGCGCACGAGAGAGCTTCGGATCCGCCCAGAATCCTGCGACAACCAGAATCAACAGGGGCGCGGTCCTCCGCCGAAGTCGCCAGGGCCGAGGCCTCACACACCCGAGAATCCCCTCCTTGCTCATTCCGCTGCTTCCTCCGGCTCGCGACGCTTCGGAATGGCGTGCCGGCCGAGCGAGCCCAGGTCCCGGATTTCGACCGGCCATCCGAAGGCCGACTCGAGGCGTCGAGGAGTGAGGACATCACGAGCCGGCCCATCTGCCACGAGCCGGCCCTCGGAAAGCAGGATCATGCGGTCGGCGAACCGCGCTGCCGTGTTCAAGTGGTGCGTGACAGCAATCACCGTAAGCGACTGTTCCTTCGTATGTTCCGCTACCAGTTCAAGAAAGCGCATCTCATGACCCATATCCAGATGCGCGGTCGGCTCGTCCAGTAGAAGAAGGCGAGGCTCCTGGGCGAGTGCTCGGGCCAACCTGGCGCGCTGAAGCTCGCCGCCCGAAAGCTCCCCCGCATCCCGCTCGCTGAGGTCGCCCAGATCCACAGCGTCCAGGCAGGAGTCCACCACCCGGCGGTCATTCCGTCCAAGGGCGGACCACGGACGTACGTACGGATGGCGTCCCATGCTCACGATCTCGCGTACGGACAGCCCGGTGGCGGGCTCGCTTACCTGGGAAACAACGGCCATCTGCCGGGCCAGATCGCGGCGCTTCCAATCGCCCGCACGGCGTCCGAGGACCTCCACGAGTCCAGCCCTCGGCGCGAGAACACCCGTCACGAGCCGTAGAAGGGTGCTCTTCCCCGCCCCATTGGGACCCACGAGTGCCACGTGTTCCCCTTCGGTCACGCCGAGCGTCACGTTTCGGACGGCATCCGCGGTCTGCCCCGTGTAACGGAACGAAACCGCATCCAGGCGGCAGATCATGTCCGGACACTCCGCCTCAAGAGCAGCAGGAACAGAGGTACTCCGAGCACCGCCGTCACTACGCCGACCGGGATTTCCATCGGTGCCGCCACCGTCCGGGCGGCGGCGTCCGCGAGAACCAGTGCGGCCCCACCCACCAGAAAGGAGAGCGGAATGAGAGCCCGGTGATCCCTCACTCCGGCCAGCCTGACCCCGTGCGGGACGACCAGCCCGACGAACCCTATCACGCCCGCGACGGAAACGGCGGCGGCCGCCAGCAGCGACGCCAGCGCATAAGCCAGCCACTTCACGTGCTCCGTGTCAGTGCCGAGGTGGGCTGCAGTCTCCTCACCGAGTGACAGCGCGTTCAGGTGGCGACTGAGGCCGAACAGCACTACCACCGCCGGTGTGGCATACGCCGCCATGGAGGCGATCATTGCCCACGATGCACCGCTGAGGCTTCCGAGAGTCCAGAAGAAAACCGACCGGAGCGTATCCGCTCGAACGAACGTCAGGATGAGCATTACGCAAGCGCTCAGGAAAGCACTCACCACGACTCCGGCCAGCAGGAGCACTCGGGTATCGAGGCGCATACCCACTCGTGCCACCTCGAAGACCACCACGATGGCCACGAGAGCTCCCGCCAGGGCCGCGACGGGCAGCGCGAAGTACGCCGAAGCGGAGAGCCCCAGTGCCAGAGAGGTGACCGCTCCGAGCGCCGCGCCCGACGAAACTCCCAGCAGGTAGGGCTCCGCGAGCGGGTTTCTCAGCAAGGCCTGGAAGACGGCACCGGACACCGCGAGCATTCCACCGGTAAGAACGCCGGCCACGACTCGAGGCAGCCTCACCCTCCACAGGATCGTGTACGCGGGCCCTTCCTCGCCCCGGAGAGCTTCGATCCAGGCTCCCGGGGGAATCTCGACCGGACCGACCAGCAGTCCGACCGCGACAGCTACGAACAGCAGGCACGTCAAGGCAACGATGGACCCCTTCATGGCAGGAGCAGACCCCTTGTCTCGGGGTGCAGCGCGACTGCCAGCAGCCGGGCGGCCTCACCGATTCGTGGTCCAAGCCGGTGAAGCAGGTCCGCCGGGACCGTGCGCACAGATCCGTTCCGCACAGCTCTGAGATGGCTCCAGCCGGGTCTCTCCGATGGAACGACGCTCCCGGCTCCTGCACCGTCGCTCACCGGATGGACGATGATGTCCGGATCGCGACCCATGATCGCCTCGAGGCTGACCCGGGGGGCCGGAGCGGACAGATCCCCGAACACGTTAGTTCCTCCGGCAATCGTGACGAGCGTGTCCAGGTAGCTGCCGGCGCCCGCAGTAAACGCCGGGGGGTATCCTACATCGTAGAACACTCGCGGGCGCGGTGACCCATCGACAGCTATCCGGACCTCGTCGAGGTCGTGCTCGATCCTCTCCCACATCTCGAAAGCCTCGTCTGAACGGCCCACGAGCCTGCCGAGTCGAAGCACGTTCGTGTGAAGGTCATCGAGCGTGTTGAACAGGAGCGACACGAACGGAACGTCCAGTCGCGCCATCTCCCGCGCGGCTTCCGCGTTGTCCGATCCGCCGATCAGGATTACGAGGTCAGGGTCTCGGAGGAGAACAGTCTCGATCGATGGCCGAATCGCATCTCCCACGTCGGGTACCGCGAGAGCCTCGAGGGGATAATCGTCGTACCTGGAACGGCCGACGAGGCGTTTTCCTTCACCGAGCCCGAACAGGATCTCTGTCGCGACCGGCACGAGTGAGACGATCCGTTGCGGCGAGCGTACCAGCTCCACCACCCGGCCCGCGTCGTCGAGCACGCGGATCGGCGAACCCTGGGCCTGAACACCGGATGAAACCAGCAACAAGCCGACGACGACGCCGGCTATGAAGTCCCACCGCAACAAGAATACCCGTCCTTTCAGAGAAAGGGCGGGTATGACCGAGTACCACGAACTGTGGCTCGCCCACACCCTTCCCGCGAAGAGCGACATTGGGCAAGGACAGGCCACGTCTCCTGGCTCGAGGCTCCGTCACCGCCTTCCCGGACCTCAGGTCCAGTGGCATCGTCGCGGCGGAGTGGACTGACGGGAGCCATGCTCCCGCATCCAGCACCCTCTCACAGTGGCGGGGCCGCGTCGGATTCGCACCGACTTCCATGCGCCCGTCCTTGTCAACTGTTCAGAGAATCATAGGGGCACACCCGAAGGAGCGGCAAGACGCCGGTCGGCATCGAGG
>JAUVTH010000010.1 GCA_030601615.1 Gemmatimonadota bacterium | reverse complement strand
AGGTCGAGAGCGGCACAGGATGCCGCCGGGCGCGCTGATCGCCTCGACCATCCTGCACGCCCTGGTCGGCATCGGGATGGCGGTGGCCGGAGCGTACGTGGCGCCTCGCCCGCTGCCGGCGCAGACGTTTCGAGTCCACCTGGTGGCAGCTGCCGACGAGACGGCGCCCATGCGCCTCAGACCGCAGCCGGCAGCGGTAGCGGAAGAAGAGAATCGGCCGCCACCGCCAGAGCCCACTCCCGACCCGAAGCCGCGCACGGAGGTGCCGACCGTAGTGGAACAGCCCCCTCCCCTGGATCCATCCAAGGAGCCCTCGCGCGGTCCCGAGGAGGGCGACGATCCGATCAACGTCCATCTCGACGGCGCTGTGTTCGTGGATCCGGCCTACCTGGAGAACATCATCCTCCAGGTCCACAGGTACTGGAGGCCGCCGACCGGAAACCGCAACCTCCGGTCGGAGGTCGTTTTCACGATCGAGAGCGACGGGTCGACGAGCGATATCGATTGGGTTCAGCGCTCCGGCGACCTGGCCTTCGACCTGGAGGCGCACGGAGCCGTCGAGGCCGCAGGTCGAGCGAAAGCCTTCGGCCCGCTTCCGGATGCCTGGCCGCGCGATCAGCTGCGCGTGTCCTTCTTCTTCGATCCAGCTTCATTGTGAGGTGAATGGCGTGATGATGGGACGGAAGCTTGCAAATACCGGACTGACGGTCGCCGCTTGTGTGATGATGGCGGCGGGTGTCGCCAGAGCACAGGACCCAAGCGACGTACGCGTGGGCATCACGTATACGCCGGGCTACCTGCCGGGCCTCGTGATGACGTCGGTCGAGTCTGGTGGAGCCCTGGCGGCGGCTGCCGTCCAGGTGGACAGCATCCTGCGGCGCGACCTCGATTACGCTGACCGGTTTCAGATCGTTCCGGTGCCAGATGACCTGCCGACCGAGGGGCCCGTCAATTACGGTCTGTGGAACCAGCTGGGCGCGGTGTGGCTGGTCGTGACGGAGCTCACGGGCACGCCTGATCGGCCGATGCTCAGGGTCAGCCTGCACGACGTCGTGTTCTCCGAACTCAAAGAGGTCAAGGCCTTCTCGTTGCCGCGACCCGGGGATTCGGGCTTCAGGATGGCGGTCCACCGGATCTCCGATGAAGTCGTGATGTGGGCGACGGGCGAGCCGGGGATCGCGACGACCCGCATCGTGTTCCGCCGCAACGTGACTCCGAGCTCGTCCGATCTGTACGTGGTCGATAGTGACGGGCACGGGCTCCGGCGACTCACGCGCGAGGCGGCGACCAACGACAGTGCCATCGTGATGTCACCGGCGTTCTCACCCAACGGGAGGTTTGTGGCCTACGTCTCGTTTCGATCGGGCTACCCTGTGATCTACGAGATGGACCTGGTGACCGGGGCCGAGCAGGTGATCTCCGACGTTGGCCGCATCAACATCACTCCCGTCTACTCGCCCGACGGCAGGCGGATCCTGTTCGGACGCACGCAGGACGACCACACGGAGCTGTTCGAGATCCAGCGCGATCCGCTGTGCTGTACACGCAGGGTGACGTACACATCGACCGGCGAGACGATGGGCGGCGCGTACTCGCCCGACGGCAGGCTGCTCGCGATCACGTCCACGCCGCTGGGCAATCCGCAGATTTACGTGTTGAACTTGCAGCGCGGCGGCGATCCGTCGATCGTCAGCCGCTATGTGTTCGGCGAGCGGGGATACGCCACGTCGCCCGACTGGTCACCTCGTGGCGACCGGGTCGCATACCATACCTGGGTGGACAGCTGGTTCCAGATCGTCACCGTGAATCCCGATGGATCGGACCGCAGGGTGATGACGTCGCGCGGGAACAACGAGGATCCGAGCTGGGCGCCCGATGGCCGTCACCTCGTGTTTGCCGGCACACTGCGTGGGTATTACGCGCTCTGGGTGCTGGACACGGTGAGCGGACGACTCCGATCTATTACGGTGAACAACGTGGACCAGCTGCCCGATTGGTCGGACCCGATTCCACCCGGCTCCTGAGCCCGGAGACGAAGCGGCCGCCCGGGTGTCTTCAGCAGCCTGCTGTGGGTTGGCAAGCGCGCGCGGGCAGTATACAATACAGCGGTTCCAATGGAACCAGTTCCACCGTCACGACTGTACGAGATCCGACATCCCATTTCGGGAGTTCGCGACTCACTGAAAAGGAGCACCCCAATGCGTTTCAATGGTAGGATCGTAGCTCTCCTGGCACTCCTCGCCGTGGGAGTTGCCGCCTGCGCCGGGAATCCCGCACCCGAGCCGCCGCCGGTGGTAGCCGAGACCGTGCCGCAGCCTGATGCGGACAGCCTCGCTGCGGTCCGAGCAGCGGAGCGCGAAGCCGCGGCCGCGCGTCTGTGCCGTGAAGCCGCGTCAGCGATGGCTGCCGGCAACTATGATCGGGCTCGGAGCCTGTACGAGCAGGCGCAGCGCGACTACGCCGGCACCGAGTGCGCGAGCACGGCTGGCGGGCAGATCGCCCTGATCGACGCGATCATGGTGATCCGCGAGCGCGTCCACTTCGACTTCGACAAGTACAACATTCGCGATGATGCGGCGGCCGTCCTGCAGGTGAAGGCCGATGTGCTGCGGGAGTTCCCGAACGTCAAGATCGCGATCGAGGGACACTGCGACGAGCGCGGCTCGATCGAGTACAACCTCGCTCTCGGGCAGCGTCGCGCGGACAGCACGGTTCGCTATCTGGTCAGCCTCGGACTGTCCGAGGACATGTTCCAGGCGGTGAGCTACGGCAAGGAGAGACCGATCGCCCAGGGTTCCGATGAGGAAGCCTGGCAGATGAATCGGCGCTCCGAGTTCGTTATCGAGAACATGGATGCTCTTTGATTCGTAGAGTTCTCGTAACCGCATGTTTCACCCTTCTGGGCGCGGCATGCGCCATGAAAAGCGACGTGGCCGATCTGGAGTCCGCGTTGCAGGCGCAGATGGAGATGGAGCGTGCCCAGAGGGACAGCCTGATGACGGAGATCAGGCAGCTGCGATCGGTGCTGCTGGACAGCCTCAACGTCCAGCAGCGCCGTGACATTTCCGGCACCGTAGACCTCCAGCGCCAGATTGCGGATCTGGCGGTGGCGGTCACGCAGCTGACGGCCCTGACCGGAGAGACGCAGCGCCAGCTGGCCTTGCAGCGGGATTCCGGAGGTGGGGAGCTGGCGGGAGCCGCGGCGGCGGGTGCCGCCGGAGCCGCACTGATTGGCGGCGACGGAGACGATACACCGGTTGTAGCAGACGGCGGCGAGCCACAGGATCTGTACGAGGCGGCTTTGAGACAGTTCCGGCGTGGCTCGTACGAGACGGCGCGCACCGGTCTGGATCAGTTTCTGGAGCAGTATCCCGGCCATGAGTTGGCCCCGGACGCGCAGTACTTCCGGGCGGAGACGTTCGCGGAATCAGACGCGCTCGACGAGGCGCTCGCAGAATACGCACGAGTTCTGGAGCTCTATCCGAACTCGAGGCGTGCCCCGACGGCCCTCTACAAGAGCGGCCTGATCGAGCTTCGACGGGGCAACATCGACGATGCCCGTACTTTCTTCCAGAGGGTCGTTCAGGGCTACCCGGACAGCGACGAGGTCGACCTCGCCCAGCGGGAGTTGTCCAGGCTTCAGAACTGAGGCGCCTGGCCCGGGGTTTGCGTCCCATCGCGGGTTGCCGGACCCGGACGAGGAGGACGCGTGCGCTGTCCCACATGTGATCACATCGAAGACCGCGTGGTAGATTCGCGGCTCAGCCGCGGAGGCCGCGCCATCCGCCGCCGCCGCGAGTGTATCGCCTGCGGCCAGCGCTTCACCACGTACGAGCTCGTCGAGAAGGAACCGCTGACCGTCCGGAAGACGTCCAGTGCCATCGAGGCGTACGATCGCAACAAGCTCCTGCGCAGCATCCGGATCGCATGTGCCAAGCGCCCCGTCTCGCTTACCGAGATCGAGAACATGGTGGACGCGATCGAGGAGGCTCTCGAGGCGACCGACGCGCGGGAGGTGAGCAGCCAGGCGGTCGGGGAGCTCGTGATGCGCCACCTCCAGGGAGCGGACCACGTGGCATACGTCCGTTTCGCTTCGGTCTACCGGAACTTCCAGGATACGACGGAGTTCATGGAGGAAGTGCGCGAGCTGGTGACGAGAGCCCGCTACCAGGCCCGTGGCCAGCAGGAGCTGTTCGACGCTAAGGATGAGGCGAGCGAGTAGCCGAATGACCGGCGACATGGGCGAGATGCCCTTCCTCGATCACCTGGAAGAGCTGAGGAAACGCGTGATCTGGAGCCTCGTCGCTCTGGTCGCGCTTTCGGTAGTGGGCTTCTTTCTCGTGACGGAGTGCGGAGTGCTCGAGATCCTCGAGCGTCCGTTTAATCAGGTCCTGCCGGGCGAGGGGCTCCGTTACACGAGCCCGACCACACCGGTGGTCATCACCTTCAAACTGGCCTTCGTCGTGGGGTTCATCCTCGCGCTTCCGGTGATCGCTTACCAGGCGTGGGCGTTCTTCTCGCCGGCCCTGTACGAGCGGGAAAAGAAGTACATCATTCCGGCGATCACTGTGGGTTTCGTGCTGTTCCTGGCCGGCATCGCGATGGCCTACTTCCTGGTGCTTCCTCTGGGACTCCGATTCCTGATCGGGTTCCAGGCCGAGACCCTGACACCGATCATCACGGTCGACGAGTACCTTCGCTTCGCGACACGGCTGATCCTGGCGTTCGGCATCATCTTCGAGATGCCGGTCGTCCTGGTTCTCCTGAGCTTCCTGGGAATCGTCACCCCCGCGGGTTTGCGCAAGTACCAACGGCAGGCCCTCATTGGCCTGGCCGTCGCCGCGGCCCTCCTCACGCCGGCGGATCTCGGCACGATGTTCATGCTGCTCACGCCCATGGTCCTCCTGTACGAGCTGTCCATCTGGCTCGTTCGCCTCGTCGGTGGCGGGAAACGCCGTGCTCGGGCGGAGGAGCCCGCCGCGGGGGCCTGACGCGATGCGTGCCGCGCGCCTTCTGATTCTCGGAATCACGTTGCTGGGCCTGCCCTCGGTGATCGCCGCCCAGGAGCCGGATCGTGCACGTGCCCCGGGGGCCATTGACCGGCAGCGGCAGGAGCAGGGACTGCCTCCTCTCGATCCGAGGGGGTTTCCCGACGACACACTCGGCCTCCCGGCCGACACTACACCGCGCATCGACATCGAGGAGCGGCGCCAGGCGCTGGAGACGGAGGGTTATCCGGCGCGCGACGACGTCTTCCGACAGCTCAAGGACCTCCTCGGCTTCATGGTCTTCGAGTACCGGGGCGAGGAAGTGCGGCTGGATGTCGAGGAGCAGCGTATCGGGCTGTACGGAGACGCCCAGGTGAATCGGGGTCCGGACGTCATCACGGCCGATACGATCCGTTACCGGGGCAACGTGAAGTTCATGTCCGCTTTCGGGAACATCGAGCTCGTGGGAGCGGACCAGAAGGATGTGAAGAGCGATTCTGTCCTGTACTACGACCTGGCCAGCCGGAAGGGTACCGTCTTCGGGGCCGAGACTCAGTTCATGCAGGGCGGCACGACGTGGCGGGTGGTGGGCGACGTGATCCCGAAGGCGCGGGACACGATCTTCGCCTCTCAGGGAGCGTTCACGTCCTGCGATGTCGAACAGCCCCACTACCGGTTCCAGGCCGGCAAGATCAAGATCGTGAACCAGGACGTCATCGTCGCCTGGCCGGTCGTGCTCTATGTGAGCAACGTCCCCGTGTTCTGGATGCCCTTCTTCGCGCAGGACATCCGGCCCGGCCGGCGCAGTGGAATACTGCCGCCGCGATTCGGCATGAACGACGTCGTCCAGACATCGGGTAGCGTGAGCCGGAACGTCACGGACTTCGGGTACTATTGGGCGATCAACGACTACACGGATCTCGAGGCGTCCGTCGACTGGTTCAGCGGCAACTATACGCGGCTGAACGGCGCCTTCCGGTACCGGATTCTGAAGAAGTTCATCCGGGGAAGCATCGCGTACGGGGAGACGTTCAGCGAGACGGGCCGTAACCTGACCCTGGGATTCAATCACGACCAGGATCTCGGACTCGCGACGACGCTGCGGGTGTCGGCACGCTACATCCAGGACACCCGCACGTTCCAGGACCAGACGTTCGACCCGCGCCTTCAGACTCAATCGATCGACTCCGACGCCGGTCTGAATCACCGATTCTCGTTTGCCAACATTGCTGTGTCGGCGCGGCGACGGCAGTTCCTGACGAGCGAGAAGACGGAGCTCACGCTACCCCGGTTCAGCTTGAGCTTCTCCCCGGTGACGCTGTTCGCCGCTCCCCGCGCCAGGCAGGGGATCTTCAACAATTTGACCCTGAGCGGTTCGGGCAACTTCAGTCGTCAGAGCACGAGCCAGCAATTCGCGACGGACCGGGCGACGACCAATGGATCTCTGTCCGGCGGGCTGCGCCTGCGTCAACTGAATATCTCGGCCAGCGCCAGATACAACGAGCTCCGGACTACGGAGGAGGACTCGACCGGGATCGAGCTGCCGTCCGTGGCGGTCCGTGAGTTGGATTGGAACGCCGGCATCGACTACCAGATCAACCTGATCGGCTCGACCACACTTCGCCCCAACGTGCGGTGGAGAGGCGGGTACTTCCGCTCGCCGGACACGGCGGGAGACTTCGTGTCGGTTCCCACGCAGATGAGCTTCGGCGCAACTCTCAGCACGGATGTCTTCGGGTTCTATCCCGGTTTCGGGTCTTTCAGTCGGGTGCGGCACAAGCTGTCGCCGGGCTTTTCCTGGGCATACGCACCGGCGGTCGGGGTGGACTCGGCTCGCGCCTCCATTCCCGGCTTCCCACTGGATTCAGTCAGGGCCCGGAATACCCTTTCGTTCACTCTGAGACAGACATTCGAAGCGAAGGTCAGACCACGCGAGGATCCTGCGGCTCAGACGGATCTCGCGCGTGGGCAGCCTCCACAGGGCGCGGCTCGGGATATCGCCTCGGACTCGGCGGCGGGGGCCCCTGCGGATGCGGAGGGGCTCGGGGTGGATACGGTTACGGTGGACGGGCTGCTGCCCGGCGATCTCACCGGCCCACCACGGATGCCACCGCGGGACCGGGTGGTCACCCTGCTCGCGCTCAACACCTCGGCCCTCCTGTTCGATTTCGAACGGGCGAAATTGGGTGAGCCGGCCCTGATATCTCCGACCATCTCGAACAACATCAGCTCGGATCTGCTGCGCGGTCTCACGATCAACATGACGCATCGGCTGTTCGATGGTACAGGAGTGGACCGCAGGTTCGACCCGTCACTGCAGCAGATCGCGTTGAGCTTCAGCCTGAGGTCGGGTGCGAGCCTCGGCGACCTCGTGGGGCTCGGCAGCGACGCCTCGAGATCGCCCCGCGACCGGCTCGCGGACACGCTCACGACGAGAGAGCCCGACGCACGGAGTGGTCTGCGCCAGTTCTACGACGAGGATCGGACGGACCCGTTCGCGGACGGAGCACGGGGCGGCCCCTGGGACCTCAGGCTTCGCTACTCGCTGATCCGGCCCCAGGTGGCGGGAGGGCTCGAGAGTCAGACGGTGGACGGCACGCTCTCGTTCCACCCGACGCCCGGCTGGTCCGTACGCTGGACCACGCAGTACAACTTCACGTCAGGCGACTTCGGGCAGCAGCTGATTACCCTGGATCGGGACCTGCACCGGTGGCGGGCGTCCTTCCAGTTCGCCCGCTCCCCGAACGGGAACGTAATTTTCTCTGTCGGCGTACACCTCACCGACGCGCCGGAGCTCAAGGGCGACTACAGGCAGCAGACGAACTAGGCCGGTAGAGTGCGAAGTGGCCGGATTCTTGAACTGAAACGGGTCGGAATCGCACAGTTGCGCGGCGTGGAAGTCCCACCGCACGAACAGAAACTGGAGCTACGGGCCCGGATGTCGAAGCACCACCAGCTCAAGAACGAGGCGAGACGGGCCGAGCAGCGGTCCGATTGGGCTCGGGCGATAGAGCTCTACAAGAGCGCCATGCGTCTCCAGGAGGAGCACGGGGCAGGGTCGGACGTCGGCATCTACAATCGGGTTGGAGACCTGTACCTCAGACAGGGTGATTCCGCGTCGGCGGTCGAGTTCTACGAGCAGGCCGCGGACCGGTACGCGCTTAACGGCCTCCACACCTCAGCTATCGCGCTCTGCAATAAGATTTTGCGAATCGCTCCAGACCGAGACGAGGTGTACGGCCGCCTGGCCCGACTGCATGCCTCGACAGGGTTGCTCGCCGAGGCTAGAAGCGCCTTCCTGCGCTTCGCCGAGAGCATGAGGGAGCGCGACCGTCTCAGCGAGGCGCTGGAGGCTGTGCAGGACCTGGTCAGCTTGACTGGTGACGAGGAGCTGCGGACCGCTTTTGCCGAGCAACTGGCAGGGGCCGGCCTGGGAGCGCAGGCCGTTGCTCAGCTCAGGTTGGTCTACCAGGCTCGTGTCGCAGGGGGCAGGAACGCCCAGGACATTCGGGAACGAATCCTCGCGCTCGACCCTGACGCTGACCCCGTGGTGGCCACGGCCGAGCCGCCACCCCGAGCGATCTCGACGCCGGAGCCACCGGAGCCACCGGAGCCGCCTCAACCGCCCGTTGTGGAGTTTTCGTCTCTCGACGTCGGGCAGGACGTAGCCGACATCGAGCCCGTCGCTGACGAGCCCTCCGATTTCCAGGCGGAAGTCGGTTCCGACATGGAATCCGTGCTCACGAGATTCCGCTCCCAGGTTCGCGAGATCGTCGAAGAGACGGACCACGCGGTGCACTACGATCTCGGTGTGGCCTACATGGGGATGGGACTGCTCGAGGAGGCCATCGGTGAGTTCCAGCTGGCGATGCAGAGTCCGGCGCTGATGGAGTCCGCACACGCCCTCCTCGGCGAGTGCTTACGCGACCGCGGCAAGTCACCTGTGCCGGAGACCGGGCCACCGTCGACAGAAGGCGACGGGCTCGAGAAGGGGAGTGCGATCGATGACTTCATGATGGGGCGGTCCCTGGACCTCGGGGTACCGGCGAAGCCCGGCCCCACGTCGGAGTCGGAGCCCCCACGGGTGGATCCGGCCTCCCTCCTCGCGGAGTTGGAACCGGGGCCCGCCCCCGATCCAGGGATGTCCACCGGGCCGGTCGACTCGGAGCAAGTGGGTGCGGATGAGTCCGGTACACCCGACGTCGGATCGGGATCACAGGTCACTGCCCCGGATCTGTCGTCTGCCGATTCGCCTCGGCGCGATGCCGGGCGGAACGAGGAAGAGGACCTGGCGGACATGCTGTTTCAGGCAAGACTTGCACAGCACAGGGTCCGGACCGCCTCGGACGAAGGTCGGGCCGACCCGGCGGCTCACCTGGAGCTCGGCCACACATACGAGAGGATGGGCCTGCTCTCGGAAGCCGTGCGTGACCTGCTGATCGCCGTCCAAGGACCGGCTGCCGTCGAGGCCGAGGCCCTGGACGCCCTGGAGCGAATCGCGATGGTGGAGAGCGTCGAGGCCGCGACGCTCCAGGACGTTCTCACGAGCTTGATGGACCGTGGCCGAAGTGGTGCCGCGGTGCAGGCGGGACGCGAGTTTGTGGAAAGGCCCGGCATCAGTGAAGTGGATCGGCAGGCGGTGCTGGCCCTGCTGCCGCCGGAGGAGCGGTCTGCGGCGCCCGCGGAGCCGACTGACGAGATGCACCCGGCCAAGGAGGCGCTGGCCGATCTCGGCGACATCTTCGCCGAACTGGATGTAGTTGCGGGGGATGAACTCGCGGCGGCGCCGGTGACGGCTGCCGGGACGGAAGGGCTGCTCCCGGAGGCCCCTGGTGAGGATCCCGTGGCGCTATTCGGGGAAGCGGAAGGCCTGCGGGCTGCGGGGCGGACGGACGAGGCCGCTTCACACTACTACCGCGCCCTGGAGCTGTTCGAAAAGAAACGTGACGTGCTGAATGCCATCCGGTCGGTCGATCGACTGCTCGGACTTCGTCCTGATGATGTCGTTCTGCACCACCAGAAGACCGAGTTCGCCATCATGACCAACGATCGGGATCTTCTGATCTCGGCATACCTCGACCTGGCGGCCTGTCTCCGACGTCAGAATGGCTATCGCAGCGCACGGACTATGTATGGGCGGATCCTGGATCTCGATTCCCAGAACGCGGAAGCGCGAGCCGGCATCGCGGCGGTAGATGCAGACGAGCTCGCGAGGGAGCGACAGAGGCAGGAGAGCCGGGGCCGGCCGGTAGCCCGCTCACCAGAGGAAAGTGCCACGCCCGGGACGAAGCCGGTCGTCGTTCAGCAGCCCGACGAGTTCGACGAGATGTTCGGGGACATGCGCGAGGGCGAAGGCTCGGCCGAAAAGGCGGCGCCGGACTACGAATCCCACTACGAGCTGGGGATCGCTTTCCGACAGATGGAGATGTGGAACGAGGCCGCGCGCGAGTTCAACCTGGCCGTGCAGGGGATGGCTGAGCCGTTGCCAGCCTACGAACGACTCGGAGAATGCCTTCTGGCCTTGCGTCGATACGACGAGGCCCGCCGTGTCCTGGGGACGGCCGCCGTGCAACCGGGCGAGGAAAAGGCGAAGGTCGGGGTTCTCTTTCACCTGGGCGTCGCTCATTTGAGGGCCGGCGACCCCGGCGCCGCCCGTGAATGTCTCGAGCGAGTGGTCCGAATCGATCCGTCCCGAGCCGACGCCGCTCAACTGTTGTCCACACTGTCCGCGTGACGGTATAATCCGGTCGATCTCACGTCCGACGCCGCCGGACGGGGACACGAGTGAGGATCGGGGAGGCAAGTGCTGGACGCCATTATACCTACACCTACGCTGGAGACGCTCCAGGAGCCTATCGCCCTTCGTCTCGCCGAAGTGCAGCAGGATCTTGCGGCGATGGTGGAAGCCGACTTCGGGGCCGTGAACGAGGTCAGCGACTACTTGCTTTCCGCACGTGGGAAGCTCCTGCGTCCGACTCTCGTCCTCCTGTGCAACGCTGTTGGCGGGCGGCCGGCTCCGGAGGCCGTTCGCCTCGCTGCTGTGGTCGAGCTGATGCACGTGGCCACTCTCGTGCACGACGATGCCGTGGATCATTCGCCGGAGCGACGAGGCATGCCGACGGTGAACTCGCGGTGGAGTCACCAGGTGGCCGTAATCATGGGAGACTACCTTTACTCCCGCGCCCTCGTGGAGATCACGGACCTCGGCCGGGTCGATGCGGTGCGGCTTCTCGCCGAGGCCTCCAACCGGATGTCGATCGGAGAGATGAGACAGCTGGCGGCTCACGATGCCCTCGGCGCCACGGAGGACGACTACTACCTGCTGTGTGATCGAAAGACCGCATCACTGATCTCTGCGGCTTGCGAGCTCGGAGCGATGTACGGCGAGGCGGCGTTTCGCGAGCCGCTGGCGGCGTATGGGCGGGATCTCGGGATGGCGTTCCAGATTACGGACGACCTTCTGGACTACACACAGACGGCGGACGTCACAGGGAAGCCGAGCGGTCTGGACCTTCGAGAGCACAAGGTCACCTTGCCCCTGATAGCGGCTCTGCCGCGGCTGGACGCGAGCGGAAGGAGAGCGGTCGGGGATGTGTTCGAGGATCCGCACCCATCGGAGGACAAGATCGACAGGGTCGTCAATCTTGTTCGCGAGGCGGGAGGCCTGACGTATGCTGAAGGGAAGGCGCGGGATTATGCCGATGCCGCCAGGGGCCGTCTTGTGTCTCTGCCCGATGAGCCCGCAGTTCGTATACTGGACCAGACCGTTAACTTCGTCGTGGGACGCCACAAATGACAGTTGACTTCGGTGGAAGGCGCCGGCCGTCGGCGAAACGGGTTGCCCTGATCGTTGCGGGGGGCATGATGCTGGGGGCTCTCCTGACGGAGTTGATGGCCCTCGCACTGCCGGCCAGCGCAGCACGCGAGTTCTTCGTCACGACGGTCGCCGCGTCGCTGGGCCCTCTCACCGTGGACGTGCTTGTCGTCGCGATGACGGTTGGGCCACTGGTGATCAGACTGAACATTCTCAGCGTGGTCGGCATATTACTACTCGCGTGGTTTGCCAGGTCGCTTCTGTAGGCCACTGATACCGGAAGGAAGAGCCATGTTCGGCAGTCTCGGGATGTGGGAAGTTCTCGTTATCCTCTTCATCGTCCTCCTCCTCTTCGGCGCGCGACGCCTGCCCGAGATCGGTGGTTCGCTGGGCAAGGGCATCAGGGAGTTCAAGGGCTCTCTAAAGGAAGTGGAAGGCGAGCTGAAGGAAATCGGCGGTTCAGATGCGACCGCTAGCGGCACGGAGCAAACAGAAAAAGAGAAGGAAAAGCAGCCGCAGGCCTGAGACCCACCGGGCGAGCGGGTCTCAAGCCGTAACGCGACCGCCCAGGGTTCTTCAGCAAGCTGTTAGAGAGCGGCCGCCTGCCTGTTGAGTCGGTCCCGCAGGTCGACGATCGTGGCTATTTCCCGCAAGCCTTCGATCCAGCGTGTGGCGTTGGCCTGCCCCGCTTGCAACTGCATCTGCGACCTCAGCTGCTCCCGCACCGCGACGAACAACTCCGGACTCGCCTCAATGCGCTCATCCACCCTCACGAATACGACAGTGCCACCGGCATCGAGCGGCCCTGCGATCTGTTCCGCCGGAAGGGCGAACGCCGCGCCGACCGCTTCGGTATCGCGACCCAGTCCGGCGGCGAACTGACGACGGGTAAACGGTCCAGCCGTGCCGACCGTCCAGCCCAGATCCGCGGCCGCTTCCTCAAGTGAGGTCGAGACGTCTACCTCCGCCCACCGGGTCCGTCCGGCCTCGAGCGCCGCCTCGTGCCTCTTCTCGCTGGCCAGGGTCTCCCGCACCTGATCACGGACTTCGTCGAAGCTGAACGTCCCACCGGGAGCCCGTCCGGCCACCTCGACGATGTGGTATCCCGTGGCGTTCTGGAAGAACTCGCTGACTTCGTCGAGCGGCGTAAGTGGGTCGAGAGCCCAGTCGACGGCGACGCCGAGCGCGCCGGCGCCGGGGACGAAGTCGAAGCCCTCTGTGACCGTCACGCCCGTGGCGATGGTGACGCTGAGGGAATCCGCGGCTGCGGCCAGTCCGTCGATCAGCGCTATCCCCTCGAACTCGTCCATGAGGTCGAACAGGGCATCCTCGCCTTCCGGCGACAGCTCCACCGGGAGGAGGATATGTGAGACGGCCACCGTATCTCCCACCCGTTCAGTGACCTGGAGCAAGTGAAAGCCCTGCGGTGACAGCACGGGCTCGCTCACGGAACCCGTGTCCAGGTCGACCGTGGCCTCCTCGAACGCCGGCAGCAGCATCCCGGGGCCGAACCGGCCCAGCTGTCCGCCCGAGTCGCGAGAAGATTCGTCGGCTGAGGACTGGAGTGCGGCGTCCTCGAACGAGAGTGTGCCGGCCAGCACCGAAGCGCGAATGGAATCGGCGAGCGCCCTGACGTATGCCGTGTCACGGGCCCCGGGCACGGTCGGGAAGTTGGCCATGCTGATCGTGGCCGTCGCCGGCCGTTCGTATTCCTCCTCATGGTCGCGGTAGTACCGACGCATCTCGGAGTCGGGGACGTCGACTCTGATGTCTCCCGTCCCCGTGACCGTCGCGAACGTGACGGTGGCCGTCTCGTTGCGATACCGGAATTCCTGCCACAGCTCGGCGTCGCTGATCGCTCCGCCCTGCTGAAGCATCTGGCTGAGACGGGCCCGCGGGAGCGTCTGCCTGTAATACGACTCGATCTGCACGAGGAGCTGCTCGTCCACGCTCGGGTCGGAGAAGAACTGCAGGTACTTGGCGTAGTCGAACACACCGTCGGTCATGAACGCAGGATACCGCATGAGGTCGGGCGGCGGCGACAGCCGGAACGCCTGTTGAATCTCGGAGTCGGTTACCTTGATGCCGAGCCTCTCGATCTCCTGCTCGATCAGGAGGTCCCGGATCATCTGGTCCCACGCCGTCCGTTCGACCTGCCGCGTCTCCTCGTCCGTCAGTACGGCGCCGCCGCCTATCGCGCGAGCGTTGTTGAGGGCCAGTTGCAGCGTATTGCTCCAGCGCACATAGCGGATTTCATGGCCATTCACTACGGCGATGACGGGGTTCGCACCCGCGGCCGCCTGCGTGTCCCGACTTTGCACCCAGTCGAGTACGAGCCAGGCGGCGAAAGCCACCGCGAGGATTATCATGATCCACTTCGTGTTTGCCCGAATCGAGCTCATCATCATACGACTACCGACTCCTTCTATGTCCTGGGATCAGGAACACTCTGACATTATCCCGTACGGGTCCAACACGCCCCATACGGTTCCCTCACAGTGACCAAGGGAAGCGAAAAAACCTATTCCGATAGGGAGAGACAGGCAATATGGACAGGTCCGGTTCACGTTGACACTGGCGAGCGCCGGCCGGTAACTTCTTCGCGGTCAGGGGCTGTACCCAGTAACTCTCCAAATCCATTAACTCGACGCAGAAGACGCCATGAGCCCCGATTCGTCAGCGAGTGATCAGATCCGGCACTTCGAGGAGCAGTACCGGCGGCGGCCGGACAGCCTCGTCTTCGCGCGCCTGGCCGACGCCCATAGAAAAGCCGGCCAGCCGGAAAGAGCTCTGGATATTCTCGAAGACGGGCTCGTCCGACATCCGGATTATCCCAGCGGCCACATAGTTCGCGCCCGGGCGCTTCGTGACCTCGGCAGGGTGGAAGAGACGCTGGAGGCGTTCCGCCGCGTGCTGGAGCTGGACCCGGGGAACCTGGTAGCCGTTGGAGAACTAGCCGGCCTGGCGGACGAGCGAGGAGACACGGCAGAAGCCCGTCACTGGTACGAGCGTCTCGTCCAGGTCGATCCGACGAACCACGACGCTCAAAGACGACTCGCGGAGCTGGAGTCGGCGACTGACTCGAGCACAGACGCGTGGTCCGACGCCCTGCCGGATCCGTCCGACGATCACGATGACGAGCGACGGCCGGAGGACGAAGTCGTCGAAGCGATCTTGAATGGCGAGGTGCCGCAGACCGTTCGGGCACGGGACACCTGGTGGTACGAGGAACAGCCGGATCAGGAGGTCTCCGAGCTGTCGAGGGACGCAGATCTGCTGACTCGCACGATGGCGGACCTGTACGCCGAGCAGGGGCTGAACCGGGAGGCGGCCCAGATGTACGAGGAGCTCCTCAAGGACGCACCGGACGACCCGGATCTATTGGCCCGGCTCGAGTCGGTACGGGAAGGGGAGAAAGCGCCGCCTCCGCCGCAACCCGGCGACGCCGACGTGGTGGCTGAGGAAGCCACGCGTGAATTAGAGGCCATCGACGAATCCCCGTCTCCCGCTCCGCTCGGGCGGCCTTCGGGACCACCGGTCGCCGAAGAGCTCCGGCGCATCCTTCGCCTCGGGGAGGAGAGAGCTGCTGCGCTCCCGGATCCGGAGCAGCTGCGGCCGGACCAGGAGCAGCCGCGGCCGGACCAGGAGCACGGGGCCGAGCCAGCCGCAGTAGAATCCTCGGCTGATGATCAGCCGGTGGACGAGCCGAGCGAATTTGCCCGCGAATGGTTGCTGGGACTTGGCGAGCGGGACGAATGACGGAAGGCAACCTCGAGATCGGTGTCCTCAACGGTCCCAATCTGGACCTGCTCGGCACCCGTGAGCCCGGGCTGTACGGCGATCTGGGGCTGGACGGAATCCTGACCGCTCTCGAATCGCTCGGGGGTGAGCTGGGCGCGCGGATCACAGCCGTGCAGTCCAACCATGAGGGGGAGCTCGCTGACTGGATCCGCGACGTCGGCTCACGGCAGGACGGCCTGCTGGTCAACGCGGCGGCCTACACGCACACGAGCGTCGCTCTGCGCGACGCGCTACTCGCCGCCGGTGTGCCGTTCGTCGAAGTGCACCTCACCAACGTGTGGGCGCGGGAGCCGTTCCGGCACCATTCACTTCTCTCCGACATCGCTGTCGGTGTCGTGGGCGGATTCGGAGCGGACAGTTATCTGCTTGGAATGCGGGCCCTGACGACGCACCTCCGCGCGGACACGTGAGCCGCGAGCCGGCCGGGGACGCACGCAGCCTCAGGCTGCGCCGCGTAAGGGACCGACTGCACGAGGTGCGGCTGGACGGTCTTCTGGTCAGCCACCTCCCCGGAATCCGATGGCTCACGGGCTTCACGGGGTCGTCGGCCTTCCTGTTCGTCGAGCCGGGTTCCGCGACGCTCATCACCGACTTCCGCTACCGAACACAGGCGGCCGAGGAACTCGTCGACGGCGTCGCGATCTCTATCGCCGAATCCGACCTGTTCGTGGAGCTCGGGCGCTGCCTCCAGGAGTGTGAATCGGGGCCCCGCGTGGGTTTTCAGGACCACGACCTGACGGTCCGTGACCGGCGCGTTCTCGGGGAGAAGTGCGGCAGTGTACTGTGGGAGCCGGCGGGTTCGATCCTCGAGGATCTGCGAGCGACCAAGGACGCGGGCGAGATCGATTCGATCGCGAATGCCGTAGAGGTCGCCGAGACCGCGCTTTCCGAGACCACAGGATTCATGACCGAGGGTGTTTCCGAAACAGAGCTGGCGGCCGAGCTCGTATACCGTCTCCACCGGGCAGGCTCCGGGTCCATGCCGTTCGATCCGATCGTGGCATCCGGGCCCCGCAGTGCGCTCCCGCACGCCCGTCCCGGCGATCGCAGGCTGCGGGAAGGAGACCTGCTGCTGATCGATTTCGGCGCGAGAGTCGACGGCTACTGCTCGGACATAACGCGGATGTTCGTGCTTGGTGCGGCGCAGCCCTGGCAGCGCGAGATTCACGCAACGGTACTCGAAGCGGTCGACAGGGCCATAGCCGCCACGTCGGCAGGCGTGCCGGCACAGGACGTGGATCGCGCGGCGCGGAATGTGATCAGCGAGGCGGGTTTCGAAAAGTACTTCGGCCACGGCACAGGTCACGGTGTGGGGTTGGAGGTGCACGAGGGACCAAGCGTGAACGCGCGCTCCCGAGAGACGCTGGGCCCCGGCAACGTGGTCACGATCGAGCCCGCGGTGTATCTTCCGGGCCGAGGCGGCGTGCGGTTGGAGGAAGTCGTCGTAGCGGAAGAAGGAGGCCGGCGCGTGCTCACGGCCTATCCTCTCGCTCTGCGAGAACTCTGAAGCGGGACACGGGCAATCGGCAAAGTGTCGTCAGGGGGAGGGTCCGGTCCGGCGCGGCGTCGAAACGGAAGAGAGATCACGGAACGGGACATGGCGGATACATCGAATTTCAGAAAAGGAATGGTGATCGAGCTGGACGGGACGCTGTACCAGATCACCTATTTTCAGCACGTGAAGCCCGGAAAGGGCGGTGCGTTCGTTCGCACGAAGATCAAGTCGGTGCTGACCGGCGGTGTGGTAGACAAGACGTTCCGGGCAGGCGAGAAGGTCAAGGAAGTCAGACTCCTCAGACGGCCGATCCAGTACTCGTACACGGACGGCAGCCTGTATTACTTCATGGACATGCAGACGTATGAGATGACGCCTGTCTCGACCGACATGGTCGGGGAGGACCAGCTCATGTATCTCGAGGAGAACATGGAGTGCGAGGGACTCACGCGGGATGGCGAGGTGCTCGCGGTCGAGCTCCCGCAGTTCGTCGAGCTCGAGGTCGTCGAGACCGAGCCGGGAGTCAAGGGGGATACGGCCCAGGGTGGAACCAAGCCCGCGACACTCGGACCTGGTGCCGTCGTTCAGGTCCCCCTGTTCGTAGATAAGGGCGACGTCATCAAGGTGGATCGCACCACTGACAAATACCTCGAACGGGTGACCAGATGATCGACCTCAACTGGATTCGGCGTCTGATCGACATGGTGGATGAGTCGGGGATCGACTCGTTGGAGATCTCCCGATTCGGAACACGTGTCCGGATCGCGAAGTCGCCACCGGTGACTGTATCGGCCGGCGCTGCACTGACCGCTGTACCGGCGAACCCCATTGTCCCGGACGCAGCCGCGGCGCTCGAAACGGCGCCGGAGCTGGATGACTCGACGGATTCCGGCCTCGCGGAGGTCACGTCTCCGATGGTCGGCACGTTCTACCGGGCACCGGCGCCGGACGCACCGGCGTACGTCGAGGTCGGAGACCGGGTGGAAAAGGGCCAGACCCTCTGCATCCTCGAGGCCATGAAACTCATGAACGAGCTAGAGGCCGAGGTGTCGGGCGCGATTCGGGAGATCTGCGTGGAGAACGCGGAGCCGGTCGAATTCGCTCAGGTCCTGTTCCGAATCGAACCCGCCTGAGCTCGTCCGAAGCATGTTCAAGAAGATCCTGATCGCCAATCGGGGCGAGATCGCGCTACGGGTGATCCGTGCGTGCCGCGAGCTGGGCATCGGCACGGTTGCCGTGTACTCCGAGGCCGATCGCGAGTCCCTGCACGTCCGCTTCTCGGACGAGGATATCTGCATCGGCCCGGCGGCCAGCAGAGACAGCTACCTGAACATCCCGCGTATCGTAGCGGCGGCCGAGATCACGGGCGCCGAGGCGATCCACCCCGGGTATGGATTCCTGGCCGAGAACGCCGAGTTTGCGGAAATCTGTGACCGGAGCGGGATCGTGTTCATCGGACCCACCGCGGATCAGATCCGGCGCATGGGCGACAAGGCGGAGGCCCGGCGCACCATGATCGACGCGGGCGTCCCAGTCGTGCC
>JAUVTH010000229.1 GCA_030601615.1 Gemmatimonadota bacterium | reverse complement strand
CGACCAGCACGCTGCCGAGGGCGAGCACGCCGAGGAGTGGGGCACGGAGACCATGATGCACCACATCGTGGACTCCGGGAGCCTCGAATTCGGGCCGGTCGTGATCAGCCTGGACCGGCTGAAGATTCCTCCTGTGAGAATCGGCAAGTTCGAGATCGACCTGTCGCCGACGAAGCATCTCTTCTTCCTCGTGCTGGCCAGCCTCCTGACGATCCTCACGATCGGGCTGGCCGCCCGAAGCGCCGGGCGCACGAACGCCGGCCGCGAGGCGCCCCGGGGGATTCTGAACTTCTTCGAAGCCTTCTACGTGTACCTCAGGGACGACGTGGCGATGGCCAACATCGGCCACGGCGGGGAGAAGTTCGTTCCCTACGTCGTGACGCTGTTCTTCTTCATCCTGTACGCGAACCTCCTGGGCCTCGTCCCGTTCGGTGCGTCGGCGACCGGCAACATCTCGGTCACCGCCGCGCTGGCGATCATCTCGCTCATCGTGATCGAGGTGGCCGGTTTCAAGGCTCTCGGGCCGAAGGGGTACGCGGGGACGATTTTCTACATCCCGAAGGGGATTCCCGGCGTGATGAAGGTACCGATGCTGATCATCATGACGCCGGTGGAGCTTATCGGTAAGCTGGCCAAACCGTTCGCCCTGGCCGTGCGGCTGTTCGCCAACATGACGGCCGGGCACTTTGTGATCCTGTCGCTGCTGGGGCTCATCATCGTATACGGAGAGGTTTCCGCCACGGGCCTGGCGGCGGTGAGCGGGTCGCTGGCACTGGGTTTGTTCGTGATGTTCCTGGAGATCTTCGTGTCTTTCCTCCAGGCGTACATCTTCACCGTCCTGACATCGGTGTTCATCGGTCTCATCCGGCACGCGCACTAGCGCTTGCGGACCGGGACGAAGTCGGAGGCAACAGGGATCCGGAAGGTTAACCGGGAAATTCAAGGAGACCCTTGATGTTCAACATGCTCGCTCTTCTTCAGGACACGGCCGGAATCACCGGCGATGTGGGTGCTGGCCTGGCCGTCATCGGTGCGGCCGGCGTAGTCATTGGCGCCGGGCTCGGTATCGGCCGGATCGGCGGACAGATGGCTGACGCGATGGCCCGGCAGCCGGAGGCGGCGGACCAGATCCAGACGGGCTCGATCATCCTCGCGGCCCTGATCGAGGGCGCGGCGCTGTTCGCGCTGGTGATCGCCGGCTTCATCAAGTAAGACCTCCGCCAGCCCGCTGCCGGCCCCTGCCGGCGGCGATTCGGGCGGGATCAAAGAAGCAGGACAGGGATGAAAATCTGGCGAATGGCAGGAACGATGGCGTTGCTGCTCCTGGCCCCGGCGCCGCTGTGGGCCGCGGAGGGCGGCGTACTGTCGATCAATGCCGGCCTGGCGATCTGGACGTGGGTGCTGTTTCTGCTCACGCTCGGGATCCTCTCGTGGAAGGCCTTCCCGGCGATCGCGAAGGGTCTCGAGACGCGGCAGTCCAACATCCAGGCGGCCATCGACTCGGCCCGGGTTGACCGGGATGAGGCGCGGCGTCTGCTCGATGAGCACCAGAGGCAGCTGGACCAGGCCCGGCGCGAGGCCAAGGGCATCCTCCAGGAGGGCCGGGAAGCCGGCGAGCGGCTGCGGGAGGAAATCCTGGCGCAGACCCGGAAGGAAAACGAGGCAATGCTCGAGCGCGCCCGGCGTGAGCTGGCGCGCGAGAAGGACGATCTGCTCGAGTCGGTCCGTCGGGAGGCTGTGGATCTCTCGCTGGCGGCGGCCGAGCGGCTCGTGCGTGAGACCCTCGACGACGACGCGAATCGCCGGTTGGTGCGCGAATACATAGCGGAAATGGAATGAGTCGAGTCGCCGTAGCCCGCACGTACGCGGACACGCTGCTCGAGCTGGCCGACCGCACGGATGATGCGGAGGTCTGGCTCGGCCATCTGGACGAGGTGGCGGCCCTCTACAGGGACGTCCCATCGTTCCGGGCGTTCCTGGAGACGCCGCGCGTGTCGCTGTCGGACAAGCGAGATGTGATCCGGGGCGTGTTCGGCGACCGCTATCCCGAGTTGTTCGTCCGTTTCCTCCTGGTGGTGATGGACAAGCGCCGCCAGTCGCTGCTCCCCGAGATCGAGACCGCTGCTCGCGAGCTCTTGAACGAGCGCACGGGTCGGGTGCACGCTGCCGTGACCATGACGGTCGATCCGGGCCCCGAGCTCAAGGAAGAAATCGAGGACGCGCTCGGGCGAGTGCTGGGTCTCGAGGTGACGGCTGACTTCAAGCGCGATCCGCGTCTGGTCGGCGGGTTGATCGTGCGAGTAAAGGACCGCGTTCTGGACGGATCGCTGCGGCGACGGTTGCAGCTGATGCGCCGGACTCTCATCGAAGAAGCCGGGTCGGCCACGACGACCGGCTGATCGGATAGACACAAGGACGGGACTGGATATGCCCACGTCAGATGCAACGCTCCGCGCGGGCGAGATGAAGAAGGCACTGCTCGAGCAGATCGATCGTTACGAAGAAGATCTGAAGCTCGAGGAGGTCGGCGAAGTCCTCGAAGTCAAGGATGGCGTCGCCAGGATCTGGGGCCTCTCGTCGGCCATGGCGAACGAGATGCTCGAGATCGAGTCGTCCCAGACCGGTGAGCTGATCACAGCGCTGGCCCTGAACCTCGAGGAGGACAACATCGGGGCAGTGGTCATGGGCGACTATCTGCAGCTCAAGGAGGGAGACTCAGTCCGACGCACGGGCCGGGTGCTCGAAGTGCCGGTGGGTCCGGACTTCCTGGGCCGCGTGGTGAACACGCTTGCCGAGCCGTGCGACGGCAAGGGGGCGATCAAGTCGGTGACGACGATGAAGGTCGACCGAAAGGCGCCCGGAATCGTGTACCGGCAGCCGGTGAAGGAGCCGCTGCAGACGGGAATCAAGGCGATCGACTCCATGATCCCGATCGGCCGCGGCCAGCGGGAGCTGATCATCGGCGACCGGCGGACCGGAAAGACGGCGATCGCGATCGACACGATCATCAATCAGCGTGGCGGCGACGTCGTGTGCGTCTACGTGGCGATCGGCCAGAAGGCTTCGACCGTAGCCTCCGTGGTGGACCGTCTCGAGCAGGAAGGCGCCATGGACTACACGATCGTCGTGGCGGCGAATGCTTCGGATCCGGCGACCCTGCAGTACCTCGCGCCGTACGCCGGTTGCGCCCTCGCCGAGTACTTCATGTACAAGGAAGGGCGACACACGCTCGTCATCTACGACGACCTGTCGAAGCAGGCGGACGCGTACCGGCAGATCTCGCTCATCCTGCGGCGTCCGCCGGGCCGGGAGGCGTTTCCGGGCGACGTGTTCTACCTGCACAGCCGTCTGCTGGAGCGCGCGGCAAAAGTCAGCGAGGACGCGCAGGTGATCGAGGCGCATCCGGATCTCGAGAAGCCGGGCGGATCGCTCACGGCCCTGCCGATCATCCAGACGCAGGCCGGTGACGTGTCGGCGTACATTCCGACCAACGTCATCTCGATCACCGACGGGCAGAT
>JAUVTH010000262.1 GCA_030601615.1 Gemmatimonadota bacterium | reverse complement strand
AGCACGGCCACGAGACCCTCGCGGACATCGTCACCCGACAGGCTGGGCTCGCCTTTCTTGGCGCTCTTGCTGCCGTAGGCATTCACCGTACGGGTCATGGCCGCCTTGAAGCCCGAGAGATGCGTGCCGCCCTCGTGTGTGTTGATGTTGTTCACGAAGGTGAACGTGTCCTCGTTGTAGGCGTCCGTGTACTGCATGGCGAGCTCGATCTCCGTGCCTTGCTGCGCCCCCTTGAGGTATATGATCTCATCGTGCAGCGGGGTCTTCTTGCCACGGAGGTACTCCACGTACTGGACGATCCCGCCCTCGTAGTAGAAGCGCTCCTCGAGCAGCGTCTCGCCGTCGTCGTTGCGCTCGTCGCGCAGCGAGATTCTGACCCCGGCGTTCAGGTAAGCGAGCTCACGCAGGCGGCTCGCGAGAGTATCCCAGTTGTAGTCCAACTCGTCGAAGATCTCGGGATCCGGCCTGAAGTGGACCATCGTGCCGGTCTCTTTCGTCTTCTCGCCCTTCTCGAGCTCGGTGATCTTGGCACCGCGCGCGTAGGTTTGCGTCCACACGTGGCCGTCACGCTTGACCTCCACGTAGAGCCGCTCGGACAGTGCGTTAACTACCGACACGCCCACTCCGTGCAGACCACCGCTGACCTTGTAGGACTCCTTGTCGAACTTGCCGCCCGCGTGCAGCCGGGTAAGCGCTACCTCCACCCCGGGGATATTCTCGGTGGGATGGATATCCACCGGGATGCCTCGACCGTCGTCAGAGACTCTTACCGAGTTGTCTTCGTGGATCACGACGTCGATGCTGGAACAGTAGCCGGCCATCGCCTCGTCGATCGAGTTGTCCACCACCTCGTACACCAGGTGGTGCAGCCCGCGCGCGGCGGTCGACCCGATGTACATGCCCGGACGCTTCCGCACCGCCTCGAGGCCCTTGAGGACCTGTATCTGCCGAGAGGTATACCCGTCTCCCGAGCCCTTCCCTGCGCTTCCTTTAACCTTGGCCATCCCGTTCCTCCGAATACCTTCCGTCTGCCTGCACGAACACGATTCTCTCAATGCGTCCCCGGCGCTTGCCAGCGTTCAGCTTCCGCATCAGCTGCGGCCGCATCATCGACAGCTCCATGCGCCAGGACGCGCTCTCGACTTCCACGAACAGCGTGTCTCCATGCACCCGCACCGGGCGGGCTACCCGCGCGATGTGCGATCCCACCAGGTCCTCCCACTCGGCCACGACCGAGGCGCGCTCCACCTTCTCGGCGATCCCGAGGCGAGCGAACATCGTCTCGATCAGGCCCCCGACTTTCTCGGGCCGAGTCTTGCGGTTCTTCAGGGCTCTGGCGGCGGCCGTCCGCCGCCACCACGCCGCGCGCGACTCTCCGGGCGGCGACTCAACCATCCGTGAACACCACCCCTTCCCGGATCCGCCACTGGGCGAGTCCACCGCCCCGCAGCGGCACGTCCGCCGGCTTCGGCACCGCGAGCAGCACCTGACCCGACCGCCCTTCGTCCAACAGCCGAACCACCCGTGCCGCGCGATCCCGATCGAGCTCGGCGAACACGTCGTCCAGCAGGTAGATCGGGTCCCGGCCCAGGCTCTCACGGAGCGTGTCCGCCTCCACGAGGCGAAGGGCGATCGCCGCCGTGCGCCGCTGGCCGCCCGATCCGTACGTCCGAAGGTCTCGCTCCTCGCCGCTGTCCTCGACCACGGCCCGGATCACCAGGTCATCCCGGTGTGGCCCGCCCTGGGTCGAACCGCGCCGCCGGTCTCTCTCGACGTTGTCGTGCATCGCGCGACGCAGGCGTTCTGCCAGCTCCGCGATCCGTTCCGCCGTTCCGTACGCCGCCCGCGTCTCAGCAACAGTCGGCTCCGGAGTTCCTGTCCCCTCAAACTCAGATCGGCTGCCAAGCGCCGGCCCGTAGGCCAGACCTCCCGTCCAGCCATCCGCGATTTCCGCGTGATACGACGCGAACGCCGTAGCGCTCGACTCGATCCACGCCTCGCGCTCAGCCATCACCCGCGCGCCAGGCTCGATCAAGCCGTCGGTCCACACGTCCACCATGTCGCTGGCGCCCTGTCGCAGCGCCTCGTTGCGCTGCGCGAGCACGGCTCGGTAACGCTGCAGCGACGCCAGGTAGCCGGGCGCCACAAGCGACAGCAGGATGTCCAGGAAACGACGACGCCGGCCCGGCGAGCCGCACACCAGGTCCGCATCCTCGAGGCTGAACACGACGGCCCCGAGCGCCCCGAGAGCGTCGGAGATGCGCTCGGCCTCACCGCCGTTCACCTCGACTTTCTTGCGCCGCCTCGTCTTCTCATAGGCAGCAGCCAGCTCCTCCAGCGACTCTCCGCTCCGAACCGTGCCCTCGACCCGGAACACATCCTCCCCGAACCGGACGAGCTCCGAGTCCCGCGCTCCCCGGAAGGAGCGGAAGATCTCGAGGTAGTAGATCGCCTCGAGCAGGTTCGTCTTCCCGGAACCGTTCGGGCCGACGATCATCGCACCCGCCTCGGGAAACTCCAATCGGAGCTCGCCGAAGTTCCGGTAGTTACGTGCTACCAGGCGCTCGAGGGAGGCCGATCGGGCCTGCCCCGTCGCCTCAATCGGGGCGCTGGCAGAGCTTGGCATATATCAATATAAAATACCTCGAAACACCCCTTCGCCGCAACGGCTCGGAGGCCTTGAAAACGTTGATCTTATGCGGATGAACGTCGAATCCTAATCCCAGCCTTCGAGGCCACGGATCGTGGCCGCCACAACAGCCGGAATCGGACACTTGCGGCGGGTCTCGTAGTCATAGGAGACGACCACGCCGGCCCCCTCCGCCGCAACTTCGCCGGAAGCCTCCGACACCACTACGTACTCCATCGTGAACCGGTCGTCCTCGATCTCGACTGCCCGCCCGCCGACGATCGCCGTGTCGGGATAGAAGATCGGCCTCCGGAACCGGCAGCCGGTGGAATGCAGGATCGCGCCGATGCGATCTTCCTCCCAGGAGCGTGCGAAACCGCATTTCACGAGATACTCGACCCGGGCGGACTCAAAGTAGCGGAACAGTACCGTGTTATTGACGTGCCCGTACGCATCCATCTCGCCCCACTGGATGGGGATGCGGAGTACG
>JAUVTH010000046.1 GCA_030601615.1 Gemmatimonadota bacterium | reverse complement strand
ACCCATGGAGTCAGGGCGTAGCCGAACAGGCCCCCTCCACCGCCGTATCCCTGCTGCCCACCGCTCCAGCCCCCTCCACCTCGGTAGCCACCGGGGCGCCCGGCACCGTATCTCCGGTCAGCGAAGCCCATCAGTCGTCCTCCGACGCGATGGCCGGCACCAGGATGGCGGACCGGGCGATTCGCTCACACAGCTCCGGGAATTCAATCCCCGCCGCCGCCGCGGCTTTCGGCACGAGGCTCGTAGACGTGAGGCCCGGCAAGCTGTTCGCCTCCAGGCACCAGAACGATCCATCGTCGGCTCGCTTGAAGTCGATCCTGCTGTATGAGCTCTGCCTGAGGGCCCGGTAGGCCCGGACCGCGAGGTCCTGGAGTTGCGCGGTCTCGCTCGGAGGCAGGTCGGCCGGTGCCTCGTACCGCGACATGCCGGCTGTGTACTTGCACTCGTAGTCGTAGATTTCGTGGCTCGGGATGATCTCCACCGGCGGCAGCGCCTCGCCGGCGAGCACGGCTACGGTCAGCTCCCGACCCGGCACGAACACCTCACAGAGCACGTCGCCGTCATACCGCGCGGCCAGCTCCATCGCCGGCTCGAGCTCCGCGAGAGACCGGACAACCGTAAGCCCGACGGTCGAACCTCCTGAGGAAGGCTTCACTATCAGAGGAAGGCCCAGCGTCTCGACGATCTCCGTCGAGGTTGCCGAGGCCGGTGTCCAAGCCGGGGTCGACACTCCCGCGTGGACAAGCAGCTCCTTCGAGATCCGCTTGTCGAACGCGACGGCGCTCCCCAGGCACCCGCTGCCGGTGTACGCCACGTCGGCGAGGTCCAGCAGACCCTGAATCGTACCGTCCTCTCCGCCCTCGCCGTGCAGCGCGAGAAAGACCACATCGGCCCGCCGGATGGCTGGAAGATCGGCCAGAGCCGCCCCGACCGACGAGCCCCCGAGCCGGGCGAGCTGGTCGAGCCCCGGGGGGTCCGCACCTACGGCGCCGCCCAGCATTCTGCCTTCTTCCTCAGGAAGAACGGCGCCATGCGCCGGGTCGACGGCGACCACGATGTGCCCCCGCTCGCGGAGGGCGGCCACCACGGCCCGGCCCGTCGCCAGCGAGACGTTGCGTTCTTCGTTGGTGCCGCCGAGAACGACGGCCACGTTCATCGCGTCAGCCATCGGCGCCCCCCACGGAAGCCGCCGCGTCGTCCACGAGGTCGCCCAAATCGTTCGCTTCGAGCCATTCGTCGTTGAACACCTTGGACAGGTAGCGCTCGCCCGTGTCGCACAGGATGGTCACGATACAGGCATCCGGATCGTCCACCTCGCGGGCCACTTCTGCCGCGATGTGCACGCACAGCCCGGTCGAGCCGCCGACGAACAGTCCTTCCTCGCGCGTCATGCGGCGGGTCATGCGGAAGGCCGTGCGGTCATCCACGGTTCGGAATTCGTCGATCCAGTCGAAGTGGAGCGTACCGGGGAGCGTGTCGTTCCCGATCCCCTCGACCTTGTACGGGTCCCCCCGACCGATCTCGCCGGTCTCGAAATACCCGGTGAACACGGACCCGTCCGGATCACCCGCGATCACACGTACGTCCGGGTTCTGCTCCTTCAGATACCGGGCCGCGCCGCTGATCGTGCCTCCAGTCCCGGGCGAGGCCACGAAGTGCGTGATGCGTCCGGCCGTCTGCTCCCAGATCTCGGGACCGGTGGTCAGGTAGTGCGCCTCGGGGTTCACGGGGTTGTAGAACTGGTCCGCCAGAAAGGAGTTCGGGGTCTCCTCAGCGATCCGACGCGCCACCGCCGCATAGTATTCGGGATGGTCGGGCTCCACGGTCGGCGTGACGATCACCCTGGCCCCGAAGGCCCGGAGGAGCCTCACCTTCTCGTCGCTCATCTTGTCGGGGATCGTGAATACGCAGCGGTAGCCTTTTACCGCAGCGGCTATCGCGAGCGCGATGCCGGTGTTTCCGGAGGTACCCTCCACTACGGTTCCACCCGGCTTCAGCAGGCCCTCCCGCTCAGCGGCCTCGATCAGCGCGACACCGATCCGGTCCTTCATGGATCCGCCCGGGTTGAAAGACTCAGCCTTTGCATACACGGGAGTGCGCGCCCCGTCGGTGACCCGGTTGAGACGGATGAGCGGCGTCCAACCGATGGTCTCGAGGACGTTGTCGTAGGGTCTCGGGTGAGGCTTATGGTTCATCGTCGGGTCGTTCCTCGGGTCGCGGATAAATGACCGGCAACCGCCCCCAGATGCGAATCGGGCGGCCACCCTGCTCTGCGGGCTTCCACTTCAAATGCCGGGAATTGGCAATCGCCGCCGAATCCAGGGCCGGATCGCCGCTGGACTCGAGGACGAACGCCGAATCCACCGAGCCGGTCTCGGAGATCAGGATCTTCAGCACGGTCGTTCCACTCGCCCCATGCGACCATGCCGAAGGCGGATACTCGAACGGGTGCAGTGAGTCTGAGCGTGCGGGCGGTCTCAGCGGCGCGTTCTGCACACCGAGCCGCAGGCCGCCGACCGTTGGATTCACGGTGTCGGCACAGCCACCCGCGACCCCCAGAAGTCCGCCACCCAGCGCGACCGGTCCCAGCCAGACGCGAAAACGACGGCCGATCACGCCCTCTCCTCCTCGGACAAGCGTCGAAGCTCCTCGAGAGCCACCAGCGCCTGCAACGGCGTCATGTTCTCCGTGTCGAGTTGGGAGAGTCGCTGCGTGACGCGGGACGGACGGAGATCGAACAGCGTGAGCTGCCCACGCTCCCGCTCACCCAGGTGGCTCAGCCGGGTGCCACCGCCTGGACCATCCTCCAGCTCGTGCAGGACCGCAAACGCCCGATCGATCACTTCGCGCGGCACGCCCGCCATGCGCGCCACGTGCACGCCGTAGGAACGATCGCACCCGCCGGGCTCGAGACGCCGGAGGAACACGATGTCCTCTCCCGTCTCCCGCACGGCGACGTTCCAGGCCGTCACGCCATCCAGCATGTCGGCGAGCTCGACGAGTTCGTGGTAGTGGGTCGCGAAGATCGTCCGGGCGCCGATCCGATCATGGATGAACTCCGTGACTGCCCAGGCGATCGCTACACCGTCGTAGGTGGACGTGCCGCGTCCAATCTCGTCGAGCAGGATCAGGCTGCGGTCCGTGGCCCCGCTCAGGATCGCGGCCGTCTCAATCATTTCGACCATGAACGTGCTCTGGCCGTGGGCCAGGCTGTCGGAGGCTCCCACTCGCGTGAACACCCTGTCGGACACACCGATTCGCGCCGAATCCGCGGGAACGAACGAGCCGCTCTGGGCCATGAGCGCGATCAGGCCTACCTGGCGTAGCACCGTCGACTTCCCCGCCATGTTGGGTCCCGTGAGAATCATGGCGAAAGCGTCGCGATCGAGCGTCACGTCGTTGGGGATGAAGTCTTCCCGCGTGATCATCTGCTCGACCACCGGGTGTCGGCCAGCCTTGACCTCGAAACCGAAACCGGCGTGCATCTCCGGGCGAACGTATCCGTTCCGCTCGGCCACGTCCGCCAGCGCGGCGTGAACATCGAGCTCGGCGACTCGTTCTGCCGTGTCCTGAAGCCGGCTCGTGGCCGACTCCAGCGACTCGCGGAGGGTCGTGAACAGGCGGGCCTCGAGCGACGCGATCCCGGTATCGGCGTCCAGGATCTTCTCTTCCCACTCCTTGAGCTCCGGCGTGACGTACCGCTCGGCGTTCGTGAGCGTCTGCTTTCGTATGTATCTCTCGGGGACGCGGGCGAGGTTGGCCCGGGTGACCTCAATATAGTACCCGAAGACCTTGTTGTAGCCGATCTTCAGACTCGAGATGCCCGTGGCCTCCCGCTCGCTGCCCTGCAGGCGCGCGATCCAGTCTACGGCGCCTTCCCGCAGGGCTCGGAGGTCGTCCAGCTCGGACGAGTACCCGGGACGGATCACTCCCCCGGCGGACATCAACGCGGGAGCATCTGGGTCGATCGCCTCCTCGATCGCGTCCCGCACATCGTCGAGCACGTCGAAGTCACTCAGGAGAGCACGTAGACGAGCCGCCTTCGGTTCGCCAGCCACTGCGGTGATCGCGGGCAGAGCTCCGAGAGATCGAGCCAGGGCGAGGAGCTCCCGCGAGTTGACCCTGCCAGCAGAAATCTTGGCGGCCAGGCGTTCGAGATCCTGCACGTGGCGCAGGGATTCCCGCATCGCGCGTCGGTCGCCGGCCGACTCGTGCAGCTCGGCCACGGCGTCCAGTCTGGCGTCGATGTCCAGAAGATCGACGAGCGGCGCCAGCAGCCGCCGTCTCAACATGCGGCGGCCCATCGGCGTGAGTGTTCTGTCGAGAATGTGCAGGAGCGTGGCGCCGGAGTCGTCGCGAATCGTTTCGACGACCTCGAGATTGCGCCGCGTCATCTCGTCGAGGTGCAGGTAGCGGCCTGACCGCTCGACCCGCGGAGCCTTCAGGTGGCCCGTGCCTCCCGGCCGGACTTCTTCCAGGTAGCCGAGAACGGCACCGACGGCTCCAAGCATGTGCGACGTCCCATCGGCCTCGAGACCGAATCCCGCTACGTCACGCACGCGGTATAGTCGCTTGACTGTCTCCGCCGCCACATCCGGCGAGAAGCGCCAGTCTTCGCGCTCCGTGATGACCCAGGGGCCCGCGGTGATGAGATCGGATCCGGCTGGCTGGACCACCTCGGCCGGCTCGATGCGAGACAGCTCGTCCGGCACGGCGTCCCGTACGCATTCCCGGACGTCGACCTCGCCCGTCGACAGGTCGGCGGTCGCGATCCCCACGGGGTCGGTTCCCGCCACGGCCACCACAAAGTTGTTGCGACCGGCGCTCAGCAGGGAGTCCTCCAGCGTGGCGCCAGGCGTGACGATCTCGGTGACCTCCCGACGGACGAGTCCGTCCGCCTCGGACGGGTCTTCGACCTGCTCGCAGATGGCTACGCGCCGGCCCTGCCGCACCAGCTTCGGGAGGTAGTCGTCGATCGCCTTGGCCGGCACCCCCGCCAGCGGCACGTCACCCGACCCGCCGTTATTACGGGAAGTCAGAGTGATCCCGAGAAGTCGGCTCCCTTCCTCGGCGTCCTCGTAAAACATCTCGTAGAAGTCACCTACCCGGAAGAACAGGATGGAATCCGGATGACGAGCCTTGATGTCCAGGTACTGCTGGATGAGCGGCGTGTTCGCCGCGGCTTTGCTCAATTCTCCCCCGGCACGACGATGCTCTCGAAGCCCTCCCGCACCAGGCGGACGGCGTGGCGCGCGGCCTCTTCCCGACCAGTGAAGTGACCAGAACGTACACGGTACAGCCCGTCCGGATCCTGCGGGTCGAGGACCCGCGCCGTGGTCCCCGCCGCCACGACGCGATTCCTCAGGTCGAGCGCGGCTTCCCTGGAGCTGAAGGCCCCGAGCTGAACGGAGAAGGTCGGGGCGGCCTCCGAAGCGATCGCCGCCCCACAACCCTCTAAAGCGGACCGGGCGAGTTCCCTGTCCGGCTGCGCGGACGGGCTCTCGCTCATGTTGGCGGCCGTTTCCCACGCCGCGCATGCGCCAGCGCCGTCCCCGGCTGCCGACCGCACGTTGCCGGTCCACAGCCAGGACCTGAGGGTGAGCGGGCTGCCGGGAAAGTCCGCCCGCAGGCGAGCCAGGTCCTCCTCCGCCCGATCGAGACGTCCTTCGGCCAGGTACATCTGGGCAAGACGGAGACGAGCCGCAGGGCCATAGCGCTCGTCTCCCCGCACGGCCACCCACAGGTAGTCCACGCGCACAGAATCCAGGTCCGCTGAGAGCCTGGCCCTCAGGAAGCGGGCGCGGCTCACGTCGGCCCCACGGCCCGACGCACTGGGCGAGTCGAACCACGTCGCGAGCAGCCTGCGGGCCTCACCGGCCTGACCGCTGTCGGCCGCCCGCTCAACCGAGTCCAGGGTGGGGTTGGACTGCGCAGCGGCTGGAGGGGCGAGAGCCGCAGCGACGACGGCGAGTACCGCCCAGGACGTCGCACGCCGCCGGGCACGCGGTACCGGAATCAACCCCTGCGCCCGTGCTCTCACACTCGTCCCCTCGCACGCATGCCCTGAAGCTCGAGAAGAAGCTCCTCGAGCACCGCTCGGTCACGGCCACTGCCCGTCGTCTTCGACCGCATGTCGGCCCGCCGGAGCAGGCGAAGAGCCTGGTCGATCTCACTCCCGGTCCAGCGTCGCGCCTGACCGGCGAACGCACGTGTCTTGAATTTCAGGTACGGCTTGCCGACCTCGCCGAGAGTCCGCTCGAGCAGGGACGATCCTCCCTCGACCGCGATTCCGAGCAGGACGTGATGATCCGTCATCGCGTTGATCAAGCCGACGGCGCTCGAGTCCTGCGCTGAGAGGAGAGTGGGGAGATCAGCAAGGGCACTTCGGTAGTCGCGCTCTGCGACCGCGTCGAGCCATGCCCACCGATTCACCGGGCGGATGTTTGGAACCAGTTCGGCGATGCGCTCTGGAGTGATGGGATCCCCGGTCGCGGTGGACGCCAGCTTGTCCAGCTCCCCTTCGAGCAACCCCAGGTCGGTGCCTATCGCGGCGGCAAGGGCCTCAGCCGCTGGAACGTCCAGATCCAGGCCATGTCTCTCGGCAGCACGCTCGATCAACCAGCCAGGGATCTCGCTCTCGCGCGGCGTGGACCATTCCAGCGCGACAGCTCCCTCCTTCATCTTCCGGTAGAATGCCTTGCGGGACCCCTTCGGAATCGTCGCCGTCACGACGAGAGTGAGCTCGGGGGGCGTTCTCTCGAGTATTTCTTCGACGACTGCGCAGCCGGTCGGGGTCAGGCGCTCCGCTCCGAACAGCGCCACCACGCGGCGGGGCGCCATCACGGGCGGCATGGCAAGTGCGGCCGCCAGGGTCTCCGGATTGACTTCCGATGCGCTGTACGTATCGAGGTTGAAATCGCGTGTTGCCGGATCGACGGCCGCTTCGACAAGATCGCGAGCCGCGTCGTCCCGCAGCCGTGCCGCGTCGCCATGGAAGAAGAAGATACCCTCGACGTCGCCCCGTTCGACGAGGCTGCGAAGCCTGCGATCCGCCGCGAGGCTCAAGCGATCCCCTGCCGTGATATTCCGCGGTTCATGCTCGTCGCCGGATTCAGCGGTCGAACAGCGTGGGCTCCGACCTGAGGTAGGAAGCTTCGATGGCTACGGCGGAAAACTTCTGCGGACGAGGCGGCCACTCGAACTCCGGGAGATATCCATCCAGATGCAATTCGTCCTCGAGCAGGAGGGTACGCACGAAAGGACCGCTGCGGAAGAGCGCGGGCAACTCATCGGCGCCCGGAGGAGGAAGCTGAGCCGAGATCGCCGACAATTCCATCTCCACGGGCACGCTCGCCGCGAACGGAAGCCAGAACAGCGCCAGCAATCCGACGGCCGCAACCCCGACGAGCGCTGCGCTGCCTACGAAACTCCTGCGGCCTTCGCTTATGCCGCTGTCCACGTTGTAAAGTCGGTGCCGGAGCCGGGGCATGAAGTCGTCGGAACTTTCGGCGCAGGGAATGTCGGCGAGAAGATCGAGGGCGCTTTGCATCACCTGATGATATCGGACACAACACGGGCAGTCGGCGAGATGACTCTCGATCTCGGCCAATGCCCCGGGGTCCAGGAGGCCGTCCCTGAAGTCCGAGTACCGTTCAATGAATTGATCGCACGACATCACGAATACCATGTCTCGTCCGTTAGCGCACTATCGTCCCGCAGCACGGGTCGATCGGCTCCAGCGTGCGATTACTACGCGTCTGTCGTGAGGTTGTTCCCGGGTTCCCAACGCAGGAGAGGCGACCTTGCGGCCGCCTCTCCATACGATCCTCATCACTCGTTTCCCGCCTACTCCAGCATCGGTCCGATGATCAGCGCGAATTTGTTGCGCGCCCGGTTCAACCTGGACTTCACGGTGCCGAGCGTGACACCCGTGATCTCCGAGATCTCGTCGTAGGTCTTGCCCTCCATCTCGCGGAGCACGAACACGACCCGGTGATGCTCGGGGAGCTCCGCCACAGCCTTCTCGACCTGCTCCTTGAGATGACGCTTCCGGAACAGATCGTCGGGCGAGTACGAGGTGTCTTCCCACTGCAGAGGCCGGTGGTCCGCCTCCCAGTGCTTCTTGATCGCCTGAAACAGCACCAGCGGATTGCGCGATCGGTTGCGCAGCTCGTTCTTCGCCAGGTTGCTCGCGATCGTGTAAATCCACGTCGAAAACTTCTTCGTCGGGTCGAACCTGTGCAGGTGGCGATACACCCGGACAAACGTCTCCTGGACCAGGTCCTCCGCGCGATCCCGGTCGCCGATCGTCCGGTAGATGAAGTTCAGGAGACGCGTCTGGTAGCGCTCGGCGAGCACATGGAAGGCATGCCGTCGGCCCTCCAGGTACTCCGCCACCAGCGCCGCGTCATCCAGCTCACTCAGATCCGCCCGCAGCGTGCGCTCATCGACGCGCGGCTCGGAACCAGTAAGTCGTGTGGATTCTCTCGCGTAAGCCATTCGGTTCTCCCGCGTTCCCCGGCTTCCCCACCCGGGAGTGCCCATACCGCGGACGCCGAACCCGGAAGGGCGTCCGTCTCGAGTCACTCCACCGCCAGTTCTATGAATCGCCCCCGGCGCAGTCACATGCCGGGCAGATCTCTTCCCCTGTCCTTCAGACACCTGCCGCACGGTGATTGTTGCTCACCGCGGCTCTACGGCATCCTCCTGTTCATCCCACAGGTCCGGCAAGGCCGCGACCATCAGCAGGAGACTGACCGTCTTGCCGTCGACGATCTCGCCCGACAACACCATTTCCACGGCTCGAGCGAGAGGCATCCGGAAGCACTCGATCACTTCGTGCTCTTCCAGAGCCTGCTCACCTTCCTCCAGGCCCGTGGCCAGGAACAGGTGGATCCGCTCGTCCGAGAAACCCGGCGTCGTGAGGAGGGTCGTCAGCCTAACCAGCCGAGCCGCCTTCACCCCCGCCTCTTCCTCGAGCTCCCGGGCCGCACAGATCTCCGGGGACTCGCCCTCGTCCAGCTTGCCCGCCGGCGCTTCCCACAGCGTGCCGCCAGCCGCGTACCTGTACTGTCGCAACAGGATCACGTCCGGACCCGTTCCGTCGGCACCGTCCTCCGGCGCGTAGAGTGGCAACACAGCAGCCGCTCCGCGATGCCGAACGATCTCGAGGACGCCCTCACTGCCGTCAGGA
>JAUVTH010000238.1 GCA_030601615.1 Gemmatimonadota bacterium | reverse complement strand
CATCGATTCTTCTTTCGTGGTTGCCCGCACTGATGCGGCGGTCGATCCACCCCGGCACGAGCGCCGCGGCCAAGCTATTTGCCGGTGCCACAGCCCGAAAGACGCTTCGTGCCGGATGCGAAGAAGCGCCCCGCCACGTGGCGGAACGCTTCCCTTCTCCTCGTACGACCTCAAGCAGGTTGCTGAGGAATCCTCGCCGCTACTGTGGCATCCGCTCGACGCGACGCACTGGCACCCCGGGCCGCATCCCCGGATCCCGAATCTCAATGACCCTCGCCGTGGATGTCCCGTCCGACGTGTGAACGACCCGGACGGTGGACAGGCGATCTTCGATGAGCGCCATCTCGGCAGCGTGCTCGGACGCGGAGAAGATGGCGAACTCGTCCCCGACCTGGACACCGTCCACCGCTCCGACGTCGAGAAACAGCGTCTCACCCGTGTCGATCAGCGTCTGATCCACCGAGAACCCGATCACTCTGCCCACGGGGCCCGCTTCCTCCGGCTCCGCCTCCACTCCAGGAACGACGGTGTACTCCTCCGCAAGGACCAGCGCGTCGCCGACCCTGTAGTCCCCGAACAGGCGCACCACTTCGGCACGCACACTGTCGCGACCGGGGAAGGTGCGAGTCACCCGCACCGCGGCCACCGTGTAGAGCACATGACCCGCCGGTGCCAGGGAACGACCCCACTGGACGGCTTTCAAGTAGTCTCCGACCCCGGCAGCAGCGCCATTCAGGTGAATCACGATCTCGTCGTTCAGCCGCGCGGCGCGAGGGAGCGTGATGTCGGGATGGATCTCGGCCACGACCCGGAATGTCGTGCCTGCCACGACGAACACCTGCCTGTCCTCCAGAACCGGGGCGCTATAGAACTCGCTCATCGAGACGACGGGGCGCGGCTCGACCTGCCCGATCGAAAGGGCACCGTAGGAGGGTGCGCTGGGATCAACCCGGAAGACAGAGCCCTCCGGGAATTCTCCGGGCGGGCCGAAAGATCGCCGGGTCTCCTGGTCGCCGGCCTGTTTCGAAACCGGTTCCCCGCGATCGTACCCCTTGGTCTCAACCGGCGACTCGGCGACCCGCTCACCCGCATCCACGGGAGCACCGGGCATGCGCAACAGTTCGCCCGGGTAGATCCAGTGTGGATCCTCCACGACTTGCGGATTCAGGTCGTAGATCTCGGGCCAGCGGAACGGATCCGCGAGGTAGCGCGCCGCGAGGTCCCACAACGTGTCGCCTCCCAGCACCTGGTGCGATCCCTTCGTATCCTGTGCCGCCACGGCCGGAGCGATCAGCAGAATCGCCACGATCGTCGTGATGGCCCGGGTTGCCCCGTTCATGCGCCGCCTCCTCAGAAGGGCAAGTCGTCTTCTCCGGCGAGGGCATCGTCGGTCAGGTCCGACATGCCGGATCCGGCTGAATTTCTCTGCTGCGGGGCGGGACTCGACATCGAATCGGACCGCTCACCACGTCCGCCCAACATGATCATCTCCCGCGCTCTGATATCCGTGAAGTACCGTACCTGGCCGTCCTGCTCCGACTGCCGGTATTCGACGCTCCCCTCGATATACACGCGGTCGCCTTTCTGCAGGTATCGCTCGCAGACCTCGGCCAGTTTGTCCCAGCAGGCTACCCGGTGCCACTCGGTTTTCTCCTGCTTTTGACCGCTCCGATCCGTCCACTCGCGGCTCGTCGCGACGGACAGTGAAGCAACCCGCGTGCCGGAAGACGTGACCCGTACCTCGGGATCACGGCCGAGGTTTCCAATGAGCTGAACCTTGTTGAGAGAGCGTGCCATTCTATCCTCTTATCACCTAACGAGATACATCAACATGACGAATCCGGAAAACGCCGACCCACCGGCATCACAACCAAACTAGACGGCCGTTCCTCGACGTGTCAACGCACCGTATCGTGCAGATCCAGTCTCATCACGATCGCATCTTCGACCGGCTGGGTATAGTACTCTTTGCGCACTCCGGCCACGTGGAACCCGGCTTTCTCGTACAGGCGCCGGGCCTCCTCGTTGCTGCGCCTGACCTCGAGGTAGAGAGACCGCGCCCCTCGGCCCGCGGTCAACGTGACGCTTTCCCGGAGGAGTAGCGCGCCGATTCCACGCCCCCGCAGCTCGGGAAGAACGGCCATGTTTCCGAGCTCGGCCCCGTCGGATGTGAACCACGTGACCGAGTACCCCGCGACTCGATCGGCGAGCTCAGCGACGAGCAGCGCCGTGCTCACTCGTCGCATCAGCCCGCGGAATGTGGACTCCTCCCACGGGGCCGAGAATGACCGCCGCTCGATGAGCATGACTTCCGGCAGGTCAGCGGGACGCATCGATCGTACCGTCGCCAGAGCCTCGGGGTGATGCGGTTCGCTCACGTCAGCCGTCCGTAGGTCGCTGGGCGGCGGGTAGCCGGATGTATGCCGGCTCCCACCGTCGGGGATCGGCTACACGACCCGTTTCGGGGACGACGGCCGCTAGCCACAGCAGGGCGCTGGCACGCGGAACCCACCGGTCCTCGGAAAGGACCTGTCCACCGGCGGCCCGGATGGCAGATTCTCCTGCCCCCGCACCATCTCCTGCGAAACACCAGCGCTCCGGCTCATCCAGATACTCCAGCAGGTCGTCGATCGCTACGGCCCGGGGTTCGAAAATCTCCTCCACGGACGATCCGATCCGGTAACCCGCGGCGTATACCTCACCGCGACGCGCGTCGAACATCGCGCACACCGGCCCGTCGCAGTCCGCTCCGACCGCCACCGCGGCCAGGCTGGAATACGAGTACAGCTCGAGACCCCTCGCGTGACAGATGCCCTTGGCCAGTGAAGCGGCGATTCGAACGCCCGTGAACGAGCCGGGCCCGCCCCCCACCACCACCGCTCTCAGGTCGGAGGGTCCAAGGCCACACGCCCCCAGCATCCGGTCGATCTCAGGCAGCACCACCTCCGAGTGCGTGGCCCGCACCCGCAGGAACGACTCGGCCAGGACTTCGCCTTCGCGGCCTACGGCCACGCTGCCGGTCGGCGTGCTTGTATCCAGTGCGAGGATCGCCATGTCAGCTCTCCGGGCCTTTCCGCGGTGCGGGAACTGGAGGGACGTCGCCGATCGAGAGGGCCGTGACCCTTCGGCGGTTCAGGTCATCCACGAAGTCGAGGCGGATCTCCCAGCGGTCGATCGGCAAATACCCGTCGGCCCGGTCCGCCCACTCCACGAACACCGCCCGGTCCGACCGGACGAGATCTGACCACCCCATGTCCGCCAGGCCCTCGGGTCCGTCCAGGCGATACAGGTCGGCGTGGTAGAGGGTCTGCCCGTCTCGGCCTTCGTACCGGTTGACCAGCGTGAAGGTGGGACTGGGAATAGGCCCGGTAACCCCCGCCCCGCGGCAGGCGGCGCGAGCCAGAGTGGATTTGCCGGCCCCGAGCTCTCCCCGGAGACACACGAACACCCCGTTTTCG
>JAUVTH010000269.1 GCA_030601615.1 Gemmatimonadota bacterium | reverse complement strand
CCAGATAAGGCACCGCCCTGGGCGGATCGTCGGACCGCTCGAAGTGGAATGCGATCCGGTCGTGATGCTCACCGATCTCTCCGCTCAAGTTGTCGTCGAGCCACTCGGCCACTGCGGCGTGCAGCTCGGCCCGCATGCCGCGCAGCAGGCCTTCGTACGCCACCTCCTGCGTCAGGAGGTGCTCGCAGACGTACTCTCGATCGCCTTCGACGAGAGAAACCGGCTGCTTCCGCACCACCGCACCGTTCTCGAGCGCCGTCAGCTCGTCGTCGACGGGGCGGCCAGCCAGAGCGTCGCTTAGAACGCCTGCCCAGAACTGCCGACCCACGATGGCAGCGTACTGAAGCACCCGCTTCGACTCGGCGTTCAGGCCATCGATCCGGGTGCTGAGAAGGCTCTCGACGGAATCGGGCACCTGGACCAGACTGGGATCACCCACCGAGATCACGGTCTCCCCGACTCGCGTGAGGGTGCCGTCCTCGAATAGCGAGCGGCAGATCTCCTCCAGGAACAGCGGGTTACCGTCGCACCGGTCGGCGATGCGGAGCAGCAGCTGCTCCGGCAATTCGTGGGGCTCCAGCAGCCGATCCAGGAGTTCGCGGGAGGCCTCCGTGGACAGGGGCGGCAGCATCAGAACGTCCGGGCAGCTGTCGATCAGGCGGGACAGCGCATCCTCCCCCGGCAGCGGAGGCCGGGAGATGAGGAGCAGGACGTTCGAACCCGTAGGTGGCTGCGCGGCCAGCTGTTCCAGGAATCCCAGCGTGGCGTGGTCCGCCCAGTGCAGGTCCTCGAGGATCAGAAGCCGTCGGTCACCGGAGCGGCCGGCAAGGTGCCGGGCGATGACCTCCTGGATATGCGCCGTCCGCTCTTCCGGGCGCAGCGCCGAGATGGGTGCATTCTCGGCGGCCGGGAGGCCCAGCACGACGCTGAGGGCATCGCCTTCGTCGTCAGTGCCCGCCGCACCGGCCGCAGCCATTACGGCAGCCGCCTCCCCGGCCGGCAGACCCGAATCGATCCCGTGAATCTCGCGAAGCAGCTCCGCGAGTGGCTCCCACGGGCTTCGGCTGGCGTACGGATAGCTCCGTCCGCGTGCGACCCGTGAGGCTCCCAGCCCCTCTGCGCCGACCAGCTCCTGTATGAGACGAGACTTGCCGATGCCCGCCGGGCCGATCACGGCCGTAACCTCAAATCCACCAGCAGATTTCCGCACCCACTGGCTTCGCAGGGCCGCGATCTCGGTTCCTCGACCCACGAACGGCGTCTTTTTCCCTTCGAGACCCCGCGCCGCTCCGCGCTCCGCCCTTGCGCCCCGCACGTAATGCGTCCGGACGGCCTCGACGCGGCCCTTGACCTTGAGGACGTGCTCGTCCCCGAACTCGAACAGGTGGCGCGTGGCCTTGTAGGTTGCATCGTCCACCAGGATGGCTCCCGGATCACACAATCCCTGGATGCGTGACGCGACGTTGACGGCATCGCCTACGGCCGTGTAGTTGCGGGCACCACCGCCGCTGAACACGCCCGTGACGACCGTTCCGGTAGCGACTCCCACTCTGAGCAGGGGCCGGTACCCAGTTTCCGTGGCCACCCTCTCGACTACGGGCAGCCTCAGATCATCCATGGCTTCCTGCATGTCGATCGCGGCGCGGACGGCCCGCTCCGGCTCGTTCTCGTACGCGACGGGCGCTCCGAACAGGGCCATCACGCAATCGCCGATGAACTTGTCGACGTATCCACCCCACTCCGCGACCGCGTCGCACACCGGATCGAGACATCCCGAGACCAGGGCCCGCACATCTTCAGGATCGAGACGTTCGGTGAGCGGAGTGAACCCTCTGAGGTCGGCAAACAGAACCGTGATCACGCGGCGATCCGCTTCTGCCACGGAGCTGAGCAGGGCTCCGCAGGAGGAGCAGTAGCGGGCCCCCTGCGCAGACAGCTCTCCGCAGGCGGGACAGGGATGCGTGCTCTCGGATTCTGGTGTCATGCTAGTGCGCTGTCAACTCGGGACCGGCGGATCCGCAGGGTAAGGTCCGCCACTGGTGGAGAGTATACAGTAAAACGAAGAGCGCGCGGGGTGACCTCCAGGGCCGCCCCGCGCGCTCATGATGCTGTCGGAGAAATAGACTTAGAAACTTCTCTTCCTCGGCGACACGCGGTCTTCCAGCTCCTCGGCGGTCAGCTCGATCGCGGATGCCTCCTGGCCCGTGGCCTCGCGGATCTGCGCCTTCTGCTCTTCGGTCAGCTCGATGCGGATCTTCTCGTCCATCGTTTCCTCCCTTAGTGGGACTCTGTTTGCCGGGCTCGTTCCCAGCGACCTGTGACATCAAGTTTACCCGATCGCCGGCGTGGCAGTTAGGAGGAATAGCACTTCCCTGCGGTAACTACGGTCGGCTCCCCGGAGTGACCGGGAAAGCCATGAGAATGTGACCCGCATCACTCTTCGCGAAGGATGAGCGCGGAATATGGCACCCGAATGATCCTTCCCTCTGCATTCAGCATGTCACTCTCCAGCAATTCGCTCAGCAACCGCGTGACCACCTCGCGGCTGGATCCGATCCGCTCGGCCAGCTCGCGGTGGGTGGGCCGGGTGAACACGATCTCGGCCCCCTCCGACGCCGGCTCCCCCTCGTACTCGGCGATCTCCAGGAGCGTAAGCATAAGACGGGCTTTGACATCCAGCAGCACATGTTCGCCGATGCGGGTGTACGCGTGTCTGACGCGCTGCGCGAGCTGTCGCCAGACGAGATCCACCATGAGCCCCTGACTCTCGACCCACGATAAGAAGGTGTCACGTTTGAATTTAGCCAGACGCGACTCGGTAGCCGTGATGGCGTGAGCCGGGTGAGAATTGCGGCTGGCGGCGGCTACCAGGCCGAGCAGGTCACCCGGACGCAGCAAGTCGATCACGACTTCCCGGCCTTCCTCGCTGGTCAGGACGATCTTCACCTTGCCCCGGATGACCACATAGATGGCGTCGTCCGTATCTCCCC
>JAUVTH010000189.1 GCA_030601615.1 Gemmatimonadota bacterium | reverse complement strand
CCACCCGGCCCGACCTGAACGCCTACTTCGAGCGCGACCCCGTGTTGGGGCAGCCCCTGGGGAAAGTCACGCGAGGTTGGGCGTTCTCCGAGATCGAGGTGGGCGTCCGGTTCAAGCTTCTCGACACTTTCGGCTGGCCGGGGCGTCCCGAGAAACAGCCCACCGAATCCGAGGCCGGACGGGCCGGACCTCCGCCCGATCTCCCCGCGGGCGCCCCGGAGGAGGCCGGAGAGGAGCCCGCCCACGAGGGTGAGGATGTCCAGCTCGACCCGGCGGCGGCCGGCGAGCAGGATCTCGCCGTTCCCGAGGAACAGATCGATCCGGGCGCCGTTGCCGTCCGGGAACCCCCTCCGCTCGACAGGCAGGGTGTGCGGTTTCGGACCACGGTGGGCGCTCGTTACCGCTTCCCACTCTCAGACCCTGACGAGGCGCCCTATCTGGATCCGGACGTGTTCCTCCAGCAGCCGATTGGTGATGGGCAGGCCGACGTGGAGCTGGAGCTGTACCAGGACATCGCCTTCGGACAGCGCTTCCTCGTGGTCGCCGGAGCTACTTACGGGATTCAGTTGCAGGACGAGCTCGTTCGCCGCGTGGTCTCGCCGGACCAGCGGTACGGGCTGGAGTCGCAGAAAGTTACGGTCACTCGTGATCTCGGTGACTTCTTCGAGATCGTCATATCGCCCCGCTTCGCCCTGGCGGAGGCCATGTCGCTGGCGATCGAATACACGTTCTGGAACAAGAAGAGCGACACGTACGAAGTCTCGTCAGGTGGAGTGGACGCCTCTCCGTTGGAGCTCGAGACCTCGCAGACTCGGCATTCGCTCGGAATCGGTGCGTACTACCGAACGACCAGGTTGTTTGCCGCCGGTAGGGCGGGAATGCCGATCGACCTGGCTATCCTGTGGCAGACATCGATTGCCGGATCAGGGGGACAGACGCCCTCGGCCGGCGTGGTCACAGTCTCGGCCAGGGTGCCGATACAGCTATTCTGACAGGAGGAGCTCGGCAGCGTGTCTCCGGGAGGCTTCACTGTCGGGATCTCCTCCCAGCATGCGGGCCAGCTCCTCCACGCGATCATCCCCGTCCAGCCTGCGCACTCGCGCGGCGGCCCTCCCCGCATTCTGGATCTTCTCGACGAATAAATGAGCATTCGCGAGTGAAGCGATCTGCGGAAGGTGCGTGATCGCGAACACCTGGTGGCTTTCGGCTACTCGCGCCAGTCGTGCGGCCACCTGGTGCGCCACGCGTCCCCCCACACCCGAGTCAATTTCGTCAAAGACGAGGGAGGGAACGTCATCCACCTCGGCCAGGACGGTCTTGAGCGCCAGCATCACGCGGCTCATTTCGCCACCGGACGCGATGCGGGAAAGGGGACCCGGATCGAACCCCGGGTTGAGGGTCACCTGGAACTCCACCCACTCGGCGCCCTTGCTGCCGATCTCGTCCAGCTCCTCGATCTGCACGCGAAAACGTCCGCCCTCCATCCCCAGCTCCGGCAGCAATCCCGACACCTCATCCTCCAGACGCCGGGCGGCGGACCGGCGAAGCTTCGTCAGCGTGGCCGCTTCCCGGGCCAGATCACCGCGGGCCTCTCCCTCTTCTCGTGCGAGACTCTCCAGGTCCAGGACGCATCGATCCGCTTTCTCGAGCTCCTCTCGAGCCGTATGACCGGCGCGCAGGATCTCCTCGATCGTGTCGCCATACTTGCGCTTGAAGCCGTGGATCAGGTCCAGGCGCGCGCGCAATTCGGCGAGACGTGCGGGATCGTGCTCAACCGCACTGTGGTACGCCGAGAGGCGCTGGCCAAGCTCCCCCAACGTGGTGCGGCTGTCGGAGAAGAGGGTCCCGATCTCGGCCGCTTCGGGATCGATACGGATCAGGTCCTCGACCTTCCGGGCCAGCTCGCCCAGTCGGTCGACAAGCGAGCCGTCGTCCCCGTACACCGTGGCGTGGAGTGCGGCGGAGACCTCCATCAATTCTTCGGAGTGCTCCAGCCGGCGGGCCTCGAGCCGGGCCGACTCGTCCTCTCCGATCTCGAGCCGCGCCGCCTCGATTTCCCGGGCCCTGTACTCGAGATAGTCGGCCCGCTCCCGCGTCCGGGCAGTTTCCGCGCGAGTCTCGGCGATCCGTCGCCGGAGGCTAGCCAGGCGTGCATGCGCCCCGGCGGTGCGTAACGCGACCTCCGTAGCGCCGGCGAATGCGTCGAGGATGTCACGCTGCGCATCCCTCCGCAGGAGAGCCTGGTGCTCGTGTTGCCCGTGCAGGTCGACCAGGGCATCTCCGAGCCGTCGGATCAGACCCGCCGTGACCGCCGATCCGTTCACCCACGCCCGGTTGCGGCCTTCGCGCTGAACTTCGCGGCGCAGGATAAGCCAGCCATCCTCGACGTCGATCCCCTGCTCTTCGCACAACCGAGTAAGCTCCGGGACCCGAGAGCAATCGAACACCCCTTCCACCATCGCCCTGGATTCGCCCGCGCGCACCACATCCGAGGACGCGCGTTCGCCGAGAAGAAGCGATAGCGCTCCCACAATGAGCGATTTTCCGGCCCCGGTCTCCCCCGTAAGCACGTTGAGGCCGGGTTGCAGTTCGAGAGTCAGGTCGTCGATGACCGCATAGTTCCTGACATGGAGCTCTCTCAACATCGGCGGTCAGGCGGTCGGGGGACGGACGTCGCCCCACCGCATCTTCTGGCGCAGCACGGAGAAGAAGTTCTGGTCCGGCATGCGGATGAGGCGCACCGGATGCGGGGAGCGTCTCACCGACACCCGGCCTCCGCCTCCGAGCCTGCCACCACTCTGTCCATCCACGGTGACGAGGATTCCGTCCATCCGGCTCAGAATTTCCACGGTGATAGTCGCGTCCGCCGGCACCACCACGGGTCGGACGGCCAGTGTGTGCGGACAAATCGGAGTCGCGACGAGGGCGTCGAGGGAGGGCACCAGGATGGGCCCTCCGGCCGACAGGCTGTACGCCGTGGAACCCGTCGCCGTGGCGACGACGATACCGTCGGCGCTGTACTGCCCGATCTCCTCCTCGTTCACCCACACGCGCATCGAGATCAGGCGCGCGAATCCACCCTTGTGCACCACCGCGTCGTTCAGTGCGTAGAACGTTTCGGTCGGTTCGCTGGCCGCCTTTCCACTGACTCCGTCGGCAGGATGGATGCCTACGTGCAGGGCCAGCCGCCTCTCCTCCGCGTAGTCCCCGTCCTTCAGCCTGTGCAGCAGCTCCTCAAGTCGATCGATCGGTACCGTCGTCAGGAACCCCAGCTTCCCCAGATTGCAGCCCACGACCGGAACGTCGATTGGACCCGCGAGCCGGGCACCGCGCAGCAGGGTGCCGTCTCCTCCGAGGGTCAGAAGAAAGTCCAGGTCGCCCGGGTCCTCCTCGAGCGCCGGCCCGTCCCCGCCCGTGACGGCCAGCAGGTCCGCCGCAAGAACCAGCTCGGCCCCGACTTCCTCGGCGGAGGCACGCAGCCGAGCCAGGATGTCGCGCAGAGCGACGTGATGTGGCTGAGACAGCACCCCTAGTCTCATGTCAGTGCGTCCTCTCGATCACGTACGACGCGATGGCCTCCAGTCCCTCCGGCCTATCCAGGGCGTCCAGCTCGGCGATGGCCGCCTCGGCAAACGCGTGGCTGATCCTCTCCGCCTCCGCTACACCAAACAACGCGGGGTACGTGGCCTTGCCGAGCGCCATGTCACGACCGCTCTCCTTGCCCAGCTCGCCCGCGGAGCCACGCATATCCAGAATATCGTCCACGGCCTGAAAGGCCAGTCCTAGATCGAGCCCGAACCAGCGCAGGGCCTCGAGCTGCCGCGGTCCCACGTCCGCGGCGATCCCACCCATCATAGCGGCTGCCGCGATCAGACGTGCTGTCTTGCCGGTATGAATGCGCTCGAGCTCGTCCCTCGTCACCCGGCGGCCTTCGGCTCGCAGATCCAGCAGCTGACCCCCGACCATCCCCGAAGCGCCGGAAGCCGTGGCCAGGACG
>JAUVTH010000275.1 GCA_030601615.1 Gemmatimonadota bacterium | reverse complement strand
TGGCTGATGAAGGTGCGTGTCCGGGATCCCGGAAAGATGCAGCGTAACCTGCTCTCGGCGGACATGGCCCGGGATTGGCTCGGACAGACGGCTGAAGGGCTGCGCGCCATGTGGACGCGGGAGCTCGGCGTGGCCCTTCCCGACGGTGGCGCGCCCGTGAAGGGCTTCGCCCGCGCGCTATCGGATGGTCGGTGGGGCGCTCTGGCGGAGGAGCTCCTCCGCAGCGCCGATCTGCCGGAGTGAGACCCGGCACGCACGACGACGTTCACGTATCGACCTGGAGCTTGAGATGGATACCGCGGGGACCGCGAGAGAATTTCGAGAAGAGCTTCCCTGCATCTGGGTTCTGTCCGGTGTGCTGAGCTATCATCTCTGCGACCGGAATTACGAGTGCGAGGGGTGTGAGCTGTATCACGCTCTCAGCGGAGAGGGAAGAGCAGCCTGTCGCCACGCCGAAGGGCTGGCGCCGGACCTGATCGGAATCTCCGACACGGCGTCACCTCTGGGGCAGGCCGGCACGCACCTCTCGCACCTGCTGGCCGGGTGTCGCCTGTATCTGGACCGGCCGTACCGTCCGCCACACTTCTGGCTCACGGACACCGAGACCGATGTCGTCACCGTGGGTCTCGACGGATCTCTTGTACGCATGCTCAGTCCCATTCGACGGGTCGTGAGTCCGGGACCCGGCCTGTTCCTGGAGCGCGATCAGCCGTGCGGTTGGATCGCCCGGGAGCACCTGGCCGTTCCGCTGAAGATGCCGATTGCCGGAGAAGTCCTCGAGACCAACGACGCCTACTCGGAGGCCAACGACCCATGCCGACTCCCGGAGGGGGAGGACTGGCTGTTCCGCGTGCGTCCGGCCGAGCCCCTGGAGAATGTTTCGGGTATCGTGCGTGCCGAGAACACGCTCGCGTGGTACGCCGATCGGTTGCGAACCGTGAAACAGGCGATTCTCGAAGCGGTTGTAGCCTCGGGGGAGTCAGAGCTCGGCCCCGTCCTGGCCGACGGTGGCGCGCCGCAGGCATCTCTGGAGCGCGTCTTGGGGAAGCCGGCGTTCGAGGATCTCATTGCCCGAATCGCGAGCGGCTGACGGTGCACGTCCCTCCACGGTTCGCACGGACAGAGACCCGTCCCGACCGCCTCCTTGAGGCACGTATTGTGCAGCGAAGTGGCATTGCAGGATGCGTACGCTTCTGATCCGTCGACAGGCGCCCCCCTCGCGCTTCCACGGCCGTCGATCCGGTTTGCGGCGATAATGCGAGGCGTTCCATGGGCAAGCCCACTTGGATCTCTGTTCTGAAGTCCTCCATCAGCATACGCCTGTTCGCAATTCTGTTCCTATCAATCCTCGGCCTCTTCTTTGTCTATACGAGCATCAGTAACCACTAGCGGGACACAATGACACTGGAGTTGGTGCGATCCGAGGCGTTTCGGGCCAGCAGCTTCATCAAGAAGAGCCTTGTCGTGGAGATGATGGAGAAGGACCGTGACCACATCCAGCGTACGGTGCGTCAGCTGGGAGATGAGCCGGGGATGGAAGTGATCCGCATCTACAACGCTCGGGGAGAGATCCGGTTCTCCAGCCAGACCGCCGAGATCGGCACCGTCGCGGGCCCGGACGCAGATGCGTGCCGCGCGTGCCACGGTAGCGGCGATCCTCCAGCGGACCTGCCGAGCGCAGACCGGGCGCGCATCTTCACGGGGGTGGATCAGCAGCGAATTCTCGGAATTCTTAACCCGATCCTCAACGAGCCGGGCTGCGCATCCGCCGAATGCCACGATCCGAGCCATAGGGTGCTCGGCGTTCTCGATGTACAGCTGTCGATGGCGGGAGTAGATGAGGCGATCGCGGCCGCCGCGTGGCGCAGCGGACTGGTTGGACTCGGGATCATCTTCCTGTCGGCCCTGGTGATCGCCCTCATCGTGTACGAGGCGGTCCACCTCCCCGCGAAACAGTTGAGACGGGGCACGGAGGCTCTCGCCGCGGGGGACCTGGATGTTTCTATCGATTTGCGGCGGTCGGATGAGCTCGGTCAGCTCGCGCGGTCGTTCAACGACATGGCCCGCAACCTCAGGACGGCCGACGCCGAGTTGAGGGACTGGTCAGTGACGCTGGAAGACAGGGTGAGGGAAAAGACGGCCGAGCTGGAAGACATCAACCGGCAGATGATCCAGGTCGATCGCGCCGCCTCGCTCGGCCGCATGGCAGCCACCGTTGCTCATGAGCTCAACAACCCGCTTTCCAGTATAGTGACGTACTCACGCGTGATCGCCCGCCAGGTCGAGAAGGACATGCCGCACGGGGATCGCCGGGCGAAGGTCCTGGAGGAGCTGGAGCTCATTCGATCGGAGTCCATGCGCTGCGGGCGGATCGTCAAGGACCTCCTCACGTACGCTCGCGAGTCGCCACACGAGTTCAAGCCCGAGCACCTGCACGACCTGATCGACAGGGCCTCGAAGCTGGCCGGACATCATCTCAGGCTCGGCTCGGTGGACGTGAGCGTCATGCCCGACCTGGAGGACGACACGGTGGTGTGTGACGGAGATCAGATCGTGCAAGCCCTCCTGGCATTGATGATCAATGCCGCGGAGGCGATGCCGGATGGGGGAGAGCTCATCCTCCGCACGGCCCCCGGCGAGTCGGATCCGGAACACCAGGTCATGTTAGCAGTCGAGGACACTGGAGCCGGCATCCCCGCTGCGATTCGCGACCGGATCTTCGATCCGTTCTTCAGCACGAAATCGGAGACCAGCGGTGTCGGGCTCGGGCTGGCGGTTGTGTACGGCATCGTCAGCCGCCACGGGGGTACCATTCGTGTCGAATCCGAGCCGGAGCATGGAACAACATTCCTGATCGAACTGGCCAGGGTGCCAGCCACGGCCCCTCCATCCACCTATGAGCCCGACATCAGCGAGTGGCGGACATGAAGAA
>JAUVTH010000188.1 GCA_030601615.1 Gemmatimonadota bacterium | reverse complement strand
CGAAGTACAACCTCGATCCGTTGTTCGCGAAGGCCACTCCCTCTCCCTGCGGCTCCAGTGCCGCAACCAGCGAGGCGGATGCAGGCGTCGTCAAAGTGTCGAACATTTCCGAGCCGGCCCAATCGAACAGGTACAGAGTCGAGTAGCTGCGTACGGCGAGTCTACTTCCGTCCGGGGACAGGTCTGCCGCCGTGATCCAGTCACTGGTGCTCTCTGCCAGCGGGAGGTCGAGTCGTCCGATCCGCTCGAGAACGACCGGACCGTCCGCGGCCTCGAGCGTCTGCAGATCGGCCACGTAGAGCTCGATGACACCCCGTCTTCCCTTGGTCACGATGCCGAGCTCGCCGCGCTCCGCATCGATGAACAGGGCCTCGGCGTCACGCGCTCCGCCAGGATAGCGGATCGTGTAAGTCATCAGAGGGCTCACGGGCTCAGAGGGCACGGCAGCATCGGATGGGAGCGTCGGCAGCGGAAGCCGGTGGACGTAAATCTCGTCGTGCACAGCCTGATTGTCGCCGATGTCGCCATAATACAGGCACCAGCCATCCGCGCAGCGCGCAAGCGCGAGATCTTCCGGATCCCGGTTGGAGGCGGCAGTAATCACGGTCGAGCCCGCCAGGGCGCCCGTCGTGTCCACGGCGAACAGGACAGGGTCGTTACCGCTGTCGTTGTGCAGCCAGAACAGATCGTCGCGTCGTGGATCGCGCGCGATTCCCGACGCCTCGGCGAGCGCAGCCGGAAGGTCTCCGACCCCCGAGAGCGCCTCACACGTCCTGCGCTCCGGCTCTCCGTTGGACTCGGCCACTCCGTCGGAGCAGGCCGCGGAGAGGAGGGGGAGGAGCACCGTCGCAAACAGGGTCATCGCCCGACGATCAATCATAGGACACAGCAACGCTCTCTCCTCGGCCTCGGTTTCATTGCCCGGCGGCAGCGGACGATGTCCGCTCCCGGTACTTCCGGCTTCCCTTCTCGTCCAGCATCTTCAGCCACTCGATCGCCTCGTCCGCACTCCGGGGATCCGGGGAAGCGGAGTCCGCTACCAGCGCCCCGGGGAAGCGGGTCCACTCGCCTTCGGTTCGCACGACCAGTTGAATCCGCTGGCCCTTCCGGCAGTCCGTACACAGAACGATCGCGTCGCTCTCGACCGGCAGTGCGCCGAGTCGATACTCACCCGGTGCTCCATCTACGTCCAGCCGCAGCGTGAACCCGGAAAGCCAGCCCGGTACCTGCCACTCTCCCACCAGCGTAGTACCGGCTGCCGTTGGAAGAGGAATCAGGTTCGCGAGCGGATGGGGCTCATCCTCGGAATCAACGATCGAAACCCCCGTGGCTGGCTCCTCCTCGGCGCCTCCGGCATCGGTCCGCGTCCAACCCAGGAGCCGGATAGAGGAGTGGAAGGCCTCGAGAAGTGCTGCCGGACGTAATTGAAGCATGCTCCTGGACTTGCCGCCATCCCAGTCGAGCTCGAGCTGGAGTCCCCCGTCGCGTGTAACGGCGCGATGCAGGCTCTTGAACGCGAAGGGCATCAGAACGGTCTCCGGTTCCGCTGGCGTCAGCCACTGGATTTCACGCTTGATCTCCTCGCCACCGGTTATCGTCTTCAGCCTGACCCCCTCGATCGGCGTCACGGCGAACGCCGCGAGCCGCACGCCAGCGGCGCCGAACAGCTCGTCTTCCTTCCAGCCCAGAATCGGTTCAGGGCCGGCCTCTCTGTCCGCGATCAGCCAGGTGCTCGGCCCGGTCCGCGTGTCTCCATACGGCTGGGACGCCTGAACGCGGACTCCGTCCAGCGACCCATGCTCCGCCGCCTCGAGGCTCGCACGGACATGAAAGGGGCAGTCCCCGGAGGCTGCCTTGATGAGGAAGGTGTTGTACCCGAACCCGATTCGGACGTCGGCCCGCACCGTCCCCGGCTGGTCGCCGCTACCGGCGGCCGGCCGGCCGAGCTCGTTCAGCGACCGGCCGTTCAGCCACGCCGACACCTCGGTGCACGCAAGCCCACCCCAGGTCAACGAAATGGTGCGGTCTTCCGGGGCCTTGATATAGGCGTGAGCGTAGACCACCACCGAGCCGTCGAGCTCGCCACGGCGATCATCCAGATTCAGCATGGAGACCGAGTCCTCGCGAACGAGTGTCCATTCAGCACCGGCCACCGTGCGACCCCGATCGGGAAGCACTGCCACCTCGCCCGGCCCGCCCAGGTAGTCAGATTCCAGCGGATTCCCGCTCGAGTCTGCCTGAAACGCAGAGGAGACGAGCCATCTGTCCAGGGCCACCCGCTCCTGCGCGATCACCGGGTTGGCGACGATCGACGCCAGCATCGCGCTCGCCGCGAGCGCGATGACTCCGCTGGTACGGTCTCTTTTCCGTGGCAAAGGTCTGTTCACTCGATTCTCCGGGCTCCGCGGCAGACGAGCTTGACCCACCGAGGCGGAACACTCTAACCTCGTGGCCTGATCGACGCACCCTTTTCCGGGGCCGGGACACGGTCGAAACATGCGTGAAATCGTACGCCTCAGAATCAACGGCGACCTCATCGAGACGGGTGTGCCCCCGCACTATACCCTGCTCGAGACCCTCCGTTACATCCTCGGCCTGACGGGCAGCAAGCAAGGCTGCGACAAGGGCGATTGCGGCGCGTGCACCGTGCTGGTCGACGGAGAGGCCGTGCTGTCGTGCCTCCTTCCCGTACAGGAAGCGGACGGCCGGTCGGTCGTGACGGTCGAGGGCCTGGCGAACGGAGCGAAGCCCCATCCGCTGCAGGACGCCTTCGACCTCACGGGCGCGGCGCAGTGCGGTTTCTGCACGCCGGGCATCCTGTGCAGCGCCACACAGCTCCTGGCCGAGAACCCGACGCCTTCCCGAACAGAGATCGCACGGGCCCTGTCCGGAAACCTGTGCCGGTGCACCGGTTACACGAAGATCTTCGAAGCCGTGGAGCTGGCGGCCGCCGCGCTCGGCTCGACGCGCACTCCGACGGAGATTCTCGCAGAGCGCCGTAACGTGAGCGAGGCAGGCTGATGCACCCCGATGAGCTGAACGCCCTGCAGCGGGCGGGCGCGGACGACCCGGCGGACCTCAAGGCCCTGGGCGCTGACGCTTTCCGCGTCCTGGGACGTCGCAACCGGAAGCCCGAGGGCCTTCGCAAGGGCACCGGCCGGGAGGTCTACACGGATGACCTCACGCTCCCGGGAATGCTGCATGCAAAGCTGCTTCGCAGCCCTTTTCCACATGCACGCATAGTAACGATCGACGCTCTACGCGCTACACAAATTCCCGGAGTTCATGCGGTCATCACGGGCCAGGACATGCCCACTCCGTACGGGATCATCCCGTGGACGCGCGACGAGCACGTACTGGCGGTGGGCAAGGTCCGCTACATAGGTGACTCCGTGGCCTGCGTCGCCGCGGTGGACGAGGACACGGCGAACGCGGCCCTCGAGGCAATCGAGGTCGAGTACGAGGAGCTGCCCTTCTATCTGGATCCGGAAGAGGCCCTGACGGACGAGGCGGAGGCCGTTCCGATCCACCAGCCGAAGCGCGAGGGCCGGAAGGGCAATGTCACCAAGCACGTGGAGCTCGAGTTCGGCCCGGTGGACGAGCTGATGGCCGCGGCCGATGTAGTGGTTGAGGGCGATTACTACTTCCACGGCTCCACGCACGCCCCGATCGAGCCGCACTGCGCGATCGGAAACGTGGAGGCGGACGGTCTGCTGACGGTGTGGTCCTCAACCCAGGTGCCCCACTATCTGCAGCGCGAGTTGGCGCGTGTGCTCGAACTGGACGTCGCACGCATCCGGGTCGTGCAACCTGCGGTAGGCGGCGCCTTCGGCGGCAAGTCAGAGCCCTTCGATCTGGGGTTTTGCGTTGCCTTGCTGGCTCTGAGAACCGGCCGGCCGGTAAAGCTGCTTTACACGCGGGAGGAACTGTTCTACTCCCACCGCGGCCGCCACCCGATGAAGATGTGGTACAAGGTTGGCGTCTCACGGGATGGGAAGCTCAAGGCCGTGGATGCGCG
>JAUVTH010000215.1 GCA_030601615.1 Gemmatimonadota bacterium | reverse complement strand
CAGGTCTCTGACTCTTCCGCTCGGCGTACGGTGAACGACCTCCAGCTCTTCCACGCGTCCCAGATCATCGACCCGCACGCCGAAATGAGCGGCCAGCTCCCGCCTCGATACCGAGTCGAGCTCCTGGCGGGTCCAGGAAACATTCCAGCGATAGCGCGGTGAGGCGGAGCAGTAGTCCGTGCCATCCGGCGCGCGGTCGGAGACAGACCGGAGATATGGAGCCGGTTCCCGATCGAGGACTTCCTCGACCGCAGCCGTTCGGCCACCGCAGGTGGAGTGATAGAACGCCCGGATGGGTCTGCCCTCGTAGAGCAGGACACGCCCGGCCGTCGCGCGGACGGCCCGGGTGGATTCTGATCGCTCGGCTTGGATCCCGCCGTAGGCCTGGTCTGCAACGCTACCGAAGAGGTCAAAACCCATCTCGGCATGCCCGCCGAGCCGGGCCACCGCATAGGTCCGCGCTGCTACCGCCTGTGCCTCGACCGCCGCGAGCTCCTCGGGTCCGCGAGGTCCAATCTCGAGCGGCACGACTCCCAGCAGGTAGTCCTCCATGGGCAGAATGTTGATGGCGGTCACCGCCCCCGCTCCTACCACTCGCAGCTCCACGGACCCCCGATACGGAACCCCATCGATGTGCACCGGGGCGCCCTGCTTCGCCGACCGAGCGAGAAGCGACGGAACCCCCGAAGGAGAGTTCCGGATCTCACCTTCGAGGACCAGCGCCTCGCCCGATGCGGTGACCCGGACCGTGGCCCCCGGTGCGATCTCGCCGGCCGGCTGACCCGTGAGCACATCTGACAGTCGAAGCCCGCCCGGCGACGAGAGGGTGATCTGCTCCCGATCCACTGCAACGCCTACGCGTACTGTTGGTCCGGGGCCCGCCGACAGCGCGTGGGTGGCATTCTGCGTATCCGGTACGTGAGACAGCGGGACGAGAAGCCAGGCCAACGGCAGGGTGAAAGCAAGAACTCGCGGATGAGCCAGCACGGCCTCAGCGACCCCACACGGCTTCGAGTCCCAACGGCAGCACGGGCAGAGAACGACGGCGCCGACCCACCGACCCTTGCGGAGGCGGGCGAACGACATCGCGGACTTCCGCCCGGAGATCGTAGTCATCGGCGTCCACGATCTCCGCCTCCACCAGGGTCCCGACGGCCAATCCATTCCCCCGATCGAGGAGCGTCACACCATCCACGTCGTCCGCCTGCCCCCATGTGCGGGCCACGGGAACCTCTCCCCCCTCATCCACGATCGCCTGTACCTTCCGGCCGATCGTGGCAGACAGCCGATCTGCACTGATCGCGCGCTGCACCTCCAGCAGTTCCTCGAGCCGGTCCCGGCCGATTCCGTCGGGAAGGAAGTCGTCCGCAAGTGCCATCGCCCGCGTGCCGTCCTGTGGCGAGAAAACAAATGAACCTAGATGATCGAACTCGATTTCTTCCATAAAGTTAAGTAGATCGCGAAAATCCTCATCCGTTTCGCCTGGAAACCCGACCAGGACTGTTGTACGAAGGGTCAGATCCGGGATGGAACGGCGCAGCCAGGAGACCTTCTTCCGGAGCCTGCCCTGCCTTTCCGGGCGACGCATTCGCTTCAGGACGGCGTCGCTCGCATGCTGGATCGGCATGTCGAGATACGGGACGATCCGACGCTCGTTGGCCATCAGCTCGACCAGCGGTTCGCGAAGGCCGGCCGAGTAGATGTACAGCAGGCGGAACCACGGGATGTCTGTTTCCTCCAGCAGTCGCTGCAGCAACGAGGCCAACTCCGCTCCGGCAGACAGGTCACGACCGTAGTGGGCCAGGTCCTGTGCCACCAGGTTGACCTCGACTGCACCCTGGGCCTCCAGGCGTTGAGCCTCGGCCACGAGCCGGTCGGTCTCGAACGACCGGTGCTTCCCCCTCCACAGCGGGATTGCGCAGAACGCGCACCCGTGGTCGCATCCTTCGGCGATCTTCAGATAACGGACGTGGCGCCGATCCGTGAGCGGAATCCTCTCGCCCGGGTGGAGTCCGCGTTCCGGATCGAGAAGCCCCCTCCGCTCGAGCTCCGGCACCAGCCGGTCCATGTCGCGCAGGCCGATGAGCAGATCCACCTCCGGAAGGGCCGATTCCAGCTCATCCCGATACTGTTCGACCAGGCAGCCAACGGCGACGACAGCCTTGCAAACGCCCTCGTCTTTCAGACGACCCATCTCAAGCAGCGTTTCGATCGACTCTTCCTTCGCCGCGTCGATGAATCCGCACGTGTTGACGAGGATGACCTCGGCCTCGGAGAGAACGTGGGTGTGGACGGCGCCGTGATCCGCCAGGGCGGCCAGCATACGCTCCGAGTCGACCGTGTTCTTGTCGCAACCCAGACTGACCAGACCCAACTTCACAGGCGGGCTGCTCAACCTTCGAACACGTCGGCACCGTCCGGCGGGACGAACTCGAACACGGAGTCCGGGATCGCCTGGTTGGGCTGGAGATCACGCAGGATTACGGTGCGGATCGTCTCGTTTTCCTCCAGGATCTCGAAGCGTCTGACCAGGAAGGACTCCTGGTCTACCCAGACCCGCACCCTTCGGTACAGCGACTCGCCGGTAGGGGTAAGGACGATCCGCCAGGTCGCGCTTCCGGTCACGTCCTCGGATCCTTCGAGCACAGCAGCGTACCCGGTGTCGGTTTCCTCGAAGATGCGTCCCTGCAGATCGACCATGCCCGCGCCCGTCACGTTTGCATCGATGTCCGACCGGATGACCTGGTCCGGATGCGTGCTCGGGTAATAGAGCCACAGGTACTGACCATCGGCCACGATTACGTCACCAGCGGGATCGGAGAAGTCCATCTTGAACCGGCCGCGCCCCTTCTGGTACCAGGTTCCGCTTCCGTCCCGGCGGCGAGCCAGGAGCGGGATCTCGATCGTCTGCTCGAACTGGGCCTGCAACGAACCGAGACTCTCGTACACCGTCTCGGCCCGATCCAGAAGCTGCTGCACGTCGGGAGTCCCCGAGCCGTCCTGCGCGCACACCTGACCCGGGAGCACTCCCGATATCAGCAGCGCCAGTACCCCCGCCATGGAGGCGATACTACCCCTGAACGCGCCCTTCGCGGCTGATTGGTTCACTGCCCCTCCCGGTTGCCGGCTCATGGAACGAGTCTTCAACGCTGAACTACCCTCGCCCGTCCGGTGCCGTTCCGAGGTTCCCCTGGCCCAGGTCTGCGGTGGGGTCGTCGTCCTCTACGGAGCCTGCCGCTTCCGTGGCCTCTGCCAGCAGATCGTCTCCGCGCAGCACGGAATCCAGCTGCACCAGTGAGATCAGCACCTCGCGAGGACGCGAGCCGTCGGGAGGACCGAGCACGCCAACGTCGTGCAGCTGATCGATGATTCGCGCGGCGCGGCCGTATCCAATCTTGAGCCTCCGCTGCAGCAGGCTCGTCGAGCCGGCGCCGTTATGAATCACGATCTCGGCTGCCTTGCGGAAGTACGGATCCCAGTCGGCCATCACCTCGTCACTGACATCGACCTGGCTTTCCTGCACTTCCAGTTCCCGCACCTGCTCGAGGATGTCGGTCTCTTCAGACTCAACCTCTCTGCGTGCGGCCGCCCTGTCGCGGTACCACTGAATCAGGCGCTCGGTCTCGCTCGTGTCGATGAACGCTCCCTGAATCCTGTGCGGGTC
>JAUVTH010000107.1 GCA_030601615.1 Gemmatimonadota bacterium | reverse complement strand
CCACCGACAAGCCCGCAGCTCTGGTCACGGGAGTGTCGAGCGACGTGCTGGGCCGCCAGTTGCTGATCCGGCCGGACGGCTCGTATGTCGGGAGCCTCGGTCCGGCGGACCTGGATCGAGACCTGGCTGGCAACATCGATGAATTGCTCGATCGGGACGGGGCAGATCTCGTCGACACCGCGGGTCGACAGGTATTCGTAGACCGTGTCCTCCCGCCGAGACGACTCGTCATCGTGGGCGCCACCTCCGTCGCCGTCGTGCTCGCCCGGATGGCCGTGCTGGCCGACTACCGGGTAACGGTCGTCGATCCACGCGAAGGGCTGGCACGCCCCGAGTCGTTTCCGGATGCCCGCCTGCTCGTGGACTGGCCAGAATCAGCTCTGGATGCTCTGGATCTGGACGAGTGGACAGATGTCGCGGTCCTCGCGCACGACGAGCGGCTGGACGTTCCGGCCCTGCGCCTCGCCCTTGCGGCCGGATGCCGGTACGTAGGTCTGCTGGGTGGCAAGCGCACGCAGCGACTGCGCCGGGAAGCGTTGGCCGAAGCTGGTATGGGGGAAGAGGAAACGAGTCGGCTCCGCGGACCCATCGGTCTGGACATCGGAGCAGTCACTCCCTCGGAGATCGCCGTGGCGATTCTCGCCGAGGTCTTGTCGACGCGGCGCGGCGGCATGTCGACAGTTCCTTGAACGAGCGGACAGGAGGAAGGGACGCCGAGGGCCATGTCGGCGGCGTGATTCTCGCCGCGGGACGTTCGACCCGTATGCCGGGCGGCTCGAAGCTCCTGCGTGAGTTCGGCGAGTCCACGGTGATTCACCGCGTCGTGAGCACAGCTCTGTCAGCCGGACTCGATCCGGTCATCGTGACGCTGACGCACGATGAGACAGGCGTGGAGGAGGCGCTCACCGATCTCGACGTCCGATTCGCGAGGGTGCCAGAGTCGCCTGAGGGTCGGCGGATATCGGCTTTTGCCGGTATCGCGGCACTTCCAGACGAACCGGTCGTCGCTGCCATGATCCTGCTCGGTGACGAGCCGGGGCTGAGCCCGGACGATGTGCGCACCATGAGAAGCGCGTGGGAGGCAAACGAATCGGGCGCGCTGCGACCGCGGTTTCGAGATCGAGCCGGCCACCCCGTCGTCTTGTCGAGGGAGGCACTCGAGGTCATTTGGCACTTCGATCGGGCCCTCGACCCCGAGATCGGTTTGTGGGATCTGGTGATTCGAGCCGGCATTCCGCACATGGAGGTGCCGATCGATCGTCTCGCTCCCGTGGACGTCGACACGCCGACCGATCTGGCGCTGGCGCGGGAGATGGAGAGGCATTGAAGGGGCGCGGAGCACTGGCCGCCTTGATTCTGGTTGCCTGGGTCGCTGCGCTCGGTTGGCAGGCCCGGCGGGTGTTCTTTCCCGCAGAGGCACAGAGGCTGGCCCTGGGCGTGAGCACGATTCCTCCGGGCGTCGCCTACTACTCGGTCTTCCGTTCCGGTGTTCGGGCTGGATGGGGGCAAACCGAGATCGATACGCTGCCCTCCGCGAGTGGATTCCGGGTCCGGGACCGCGTGTTCCTGGACCTTCCCGGTCTCGGTGCCACCGGTCGGTCGGAGCGCTCGTCGGAAGAGTACCTGGACTCGGGGCTCAACCTGGACAGTATGGTCCATCTCTCGATCGTCGATGGTGATACGACGCGGCTCCGGGCCGTCTCGGAAGGCGACTCCGTCATCCTGCTGTTCGACGAACAGGTCCGGACGGTCGAGCGCGTGTCGGTCGGAGAAGCGGTCACCACCCCGTCGGGCTGGCGCCTCCGACTGGCGGCCGCGGGACAGTCGGAGCCCGGGACGACCTACCAGGTTCGAGTGTTCGATCCGCTCGCGGTCGCGGTACGTACGCTCCAGCTTGACATCCTCGAGACGAGCTCGCTGACATTTCCGGACAGCGCCGACACCGATTCGATCTCGGGCGCGTGGATATCTGTGAGCGAGGATACGGTGCAGGCGTGGCTGGTGAGGCGCCGCGCGGGCGACGTTCGGCAGGAGGCCTGGGTGGACGAGGACGGCAGGTTGGTGGACGGTGAGATCTTCGGAGGACTTCGGGTGGAGCGGACGGCGTTCGAACTGGCGTTCTTCAACCGGCCGGGAGCGATCGCCAGGCCGGAGGCCGTATCGGACAGCATTTCAGCAGGGGAACGAGAATGATCCTCCTGGAGAACCTGACGAAACGATACGGAGACTTCACGGCCGTCGCCGGCATCGATCTGGAGATCGAGGCGGCGGAGATATTCGGCCTCGTAGGACCCAACGGAGCCGGGAAGACGACGACCCTGCGGATGATCGCCGGAATCCTGAAACCGGACGAGGGACGTGTGGTCGTGGGCGGACACGACAACGTTGTCGAGCCCATTGAAGCCAGGAGCATCCTGGGATTCGTGCCGGACCGGCCGTTCGTGTATGACAAGCTCACGGGTGCGGAGATACTGCGTTTCTCGGCCGGACTTTACGGGCTCCACGGTCCGGCGATCGAGACGCGAATCGAGGAGCTGCTCGATCTTTGGGATCTGGCTCCATGGAAGGACCAGCTGGTCGAGACCTACTCTCACGGCATGCGACAGAAGCTGATCATCTCCTCGGCCCTCGTGCACCAGCCGAAGGTGCTCGTCGTGGACGAACCGATGGTTGGCCTGGATCCCAGGTCCGCGTGGCTCTTGAAGGATGTGCTGCGGACGTTCGCAGACAACGGCGGGACCGCCCTGGTGTCTACCCATACGCTGGAGCTCGCGGAAAGCTTGTGCGACCGATTGGCAGTGATCGACAGGGGAAAGGTGGTCGCATCGGGGTCCATGGAGGACTTGCGACGCGCGGCTCAATCGGAGTCGGCCGGGCTCGAGGAGATCTTCCTCAAGATTACTCGTGGCGCCACGGACACCGAGATCACCCGAGTCGTCGAGGGCTGACAGGTGTCCGTGGGGTTCGAGTACGTCCAGCTGTTGACACCGAAAGTCCTGTCGGCCAGACGGCGCAGCGCTCCCGGCCGCGGTCGCTGGGGACGCTTCGCGATGATTCTCGGTGTCGGCGCCGCGGCGTGGCCTGTCATCTACGTGACACTCGCCCGGCTCCTTCGGACCCTGCGAGGCGTAGAGGAAGTCGGTCCGCTGCTTGCCTCGAAGCTGCTCGCCCTCGCCCTGCTCGTGTTCCTCGGCATGCTCCTGCTCTCGAATCTCATCGCGGCGCTTTCCAGCTTCTTCCTGTCGCGCGACCTGCCGTGGATTCGGGCGGCGCCGGTCGACTGGCTGTCCGTCTACCTGGCTCGACTCACCGAGACGCTGGTGAGCTCGTCGTGGATGGTCGTGCTGATGCTCGTTCCGATGCTCGCCGCTTACGCGAACGTGTACGATGGGGGGTGGCTCTTCCTCGCCCTGTCCGTGGGGGCCCTGGTTCCGTTCCTGCTCATACCCGCGGCGCTGGGAAGCGCGGCGACTCTGCTGCTCGTTCGGGTGTTCCCGGCGCGGCGGTCGAAGGACATTCTCGGAGTTGTCGCCATCGTGGCTGTCGTGCTGATGGTATTCCTGCTGAGAGTGCTCCGGCCGGAGCGCCTCGTAAATCCGGAATCGTATCGCAACCTGGTCGACTTCATGGCTGCTCTCAGGGGTCCGTCATCGCCGTGGCTGCCATCCCAGTGGGGCGCCGATGCCCTCGCAGGATTCCTGCACGGTTCGTTTGATCCGTTCCTGCTGATCCTGTTGTGGACGACGGCCGCGGGGACCGTGACCGTAGGCGCCATGCTGCACCGAAGTCTGTACGCATCGTGCTTCACTCGCGCCCAGGAAGGGAACGAGAACAGGATCCGTCGAAATGCAGGCTGGATCTGGTTCGAACGGGCATTGCGCACCGCTCCTATTCAGCGACAGCAGCTCGTACTCAAGGATGTCCGGATCTTCTTCAGGGACAGCACTCAGTGGTCGCAGTTGATCATTCTCGGGGTCCTCGTGGTCGTGTACGTCTACAATATCCAGGTGCTTCCTCTGAACTCGGGAGAGATGATCACCCGGTATCTGGTCACACTCGTCGTGTTCCTGAACCTGGCTCTTTCGGGCTTCGTTCTGGCGGCGATCGCTGCCCGGTTCGTGTTTCCCGCCCTGAGTCTCGAGGGTCAGACCCTCTGGCTGCTCGGTTCAGCGCCCCTGAGGCCCGAGACGATACTGGGAGCGAAGTACTGGGTAGGGGCCGTACCCCTGACGGCGCTCGCCGTCATTCTCACGGGCGCGACCAACCTGCTGCTGGGAGTTCCGGCTGGTCTGGCCGTTCTGTCTCTGGCTTCCATCGTGGGGCTCAGCCTGGCTCTTACGGCGCAGGCCCTCGCCTGGGGGGTGTACTATCCCGAGTTCGAGTCGGAAAACGCGGCTCAGATACCGACGTCGATCGGAGGCTTGTTGTTCATGCTGGGCGCGGTCGTGAACCTCGGCGCGGTGCTTGCCGTACAGATCTGGACGCTACGAGGCTACCTGATGTCGGGGCTTCCAGGCCGGGAGCCTCGCGACCCGCTGCTGTGGGAGATCGGGCTGGCTCTCGGCGGTACGCTGCTCCTCTGCCTCGCGGCGGGGATTCTACCTTATCGGGCAGCGGTGCGGCGGCTCGGTCGGCTGGGCGGTTGACCTGGTCTACAGGCTCCTGGGCGTTCAGTCGAGGCTGACCATCGAGGGGGCGGCGTTTTCTCTGAACTGGCGGAGACGGTGCCGCGCGTCACGCATCTCGGCATCCGTGAACAGACCCTCCTGCTGGGCGAGCAGTAGTTCTTCCCTCTGCGTGTCGCTCAGCAATTCCATCTCGACAGCGAGGACACCGAATTTCTTGCCGGGCTGTCGACGCTGCTCGAGCAGCACGCGAGCCACCTCGGCCGGAGTCAGAAGGTCACGCACGAGGGCGACCGTGCCGAGAGCGAAGTGACGGGGAACCGGAACTTCGATTGTAGGTGCGCGGAACTCGTCGGACTCATGCTCGACGAGCCGTAACGTACCCGGCTCCTGCAGCTCGGGGATCGCGGAAAGGGGCTCGATCGCGTCTTCCTCGATCACCATCGCATAGCCGTGGTCCATTCCGCCCAGAGACTCCACCGGGGGAACCACCTCGCCGAGCACCACGGGCGGTTCCGCTTCCACCGGTTCGTCTACCTTCACCGGCTCCACTTCCTCCGCCGGCTCTTCTTCCTCCGCGGGCCGGGCCACAGGCGCGACCACGGCGGCCGGACGCTCCGGCTCCTCGAGGTCCGCGGGCATCGCGGGGATGAGGTCGCCGATCTCGTCCACGTCGTCCGAGTCGGCATCACCGATGAAGCGCTGCAGGACCTCCCACTGGGCGTCGAGCAGCTTGCGCTGCCGCGCCTGGTTGTCGAGCAGGAAGCGAATGCTGAGGAGATGGAGAGCGTAGAGACCCATAGCTGCGGCGGCTGCCGCCAGCGTACGGTTCTGGCTGAACCACGCCATTCCGGCGACGATCACTGTGACGCTGGCGACCGCTGTCAGATAGTGCCCGCTGTGCTCTCGATCGGCTTTGCCGATTCTGGCCATCGAGATGCCTCCATCCACGTGACGCCGTCCACACGAGTGCCGGGGCGCAGCCGCTC
>JAUVTH010000178.1 GCA_030601615.1 Gemmatimonadota bacterium | reverse complement strand
ACTGCGTCGTCTGGGACGTTTCCGACCCGGCACGGGCAGTCGCTTCGCCCGCATCGTTCTGCCCGCAGGCCGCGACCGACAGGCCAGCGACAAAGGCGAGCGCCGCGCAGAAAGCTAAACCGGCTCTCCGGTGCATAATCAACCTCTTGATGTGGTGGTTCCAATCGCCGATCTCGACCGCCTCGGAGGCCGAACCGACGTGTCCCCTGGGGACGGATTCAACATGTTGCCGGCCGCTCGATGTGTCCAGCCCCACCCTACCAGCGGACTCCGATGGCCGCGGTCAGGAACCTCATCAGCGACGACGCCTCGGCGCACAGACCCGCGTAGGTGTCCACAAAGTCAGGTTGACACACGAATTCCTCGGACAGATGCCGGACGACGATGAAGTCCTTCCGCTTGAGGTCCTCGACCGCGGCGTGCTCGGTTGGATAGCCCCGCGGAGCCCGTTTCAGAAACTCCCCCTCGAGCTCGAATCCGGCGTCGAGTACCCCGTCCCTCACTTCGAGCCAGGCCTCCGCATCCTCCGCGATCGCGTCCCGAATGGCTTCGAGTGCGTCGCGGGCCGGGTGCCAGCAGCCAGCCCCCATCAGCACGTTTCCCGGCTGCAGGTGGAGATAGAAGCCGGGAGCGTGCACGTCCTTCCCCGCCTCGTGGCGGAACTGCAGGGCCGCCCAGGTCTTGTAGGGACTCTTGTCCTTCGAGAACCGGGTGTCCCGGTGGATGCGGAATAACGAACCGCCGCTCTTGCGGTCGTCCGCCACAACGTGTGGGCTGATCGCCTCGAGGGGCGCGTCGAAATCCCGCACGAAGGCTCGCAGAGGCTCGCGGATCACCTCTTCGTACCTGGACCTGTTCGACTGAAACCAGGTCCGGTCGTTGTTCTCAGCCAGCTCCTCGAGGAACTCGAACAACTCCGGCGTGATGTGTCCGTGATTTCCGCCCATCGTCTCCTCCCCCGGCCGGTCCGGGTGCCGACCCGCCGTTCGCGCTCAATCGGCGCTTCGCGTTGCCGCCCGAAGCTCGCCAGGATCAGGACATCGTGTCAACGCTGCAGGCGCCGGATTGCCGGATCATCATGGTCTTGCTTAGCTTGGGGAGTTTCGTATCGGCCCCGTCTTAGAGGAGGCAGCCATGCCGCGCCATCGCAAGTACCTTCTGATAGCGCTCGCGCTCCAGCTCGTGATGGTCCTGGCCGGACAGGTTTCCGACACCATCCTCGGTCTGTCCGGGTTGTTCGGAATGGGGATACCGCTGGTCGTCGCCTGGTTCTACGCCGCCAGGCGAGCCCTCAGCCTGAAGGACGCATCGGCCGGCGGCATGGCGATCGGAGCGGTGGGGGCCGCCGTCGGACTGGTATTGGCGATCTCGCTCACCGGGGGCTCGTGGGGCCTTCTGCCGCTGGGCACTCTGGCTTCGACGTTCACGGGCTGGCTCGGCGCTTTCCTCGGCTGGTTGCTCAAAGGCCGGAAGGCGCACACGCCGGAGTAACGGTCGGGGCGGCTCGGCGGACCTGTTACTCGACTCTGTCGAAGCGAATCGGATCGTAGAACGTCACCTCGAGACCCGTCACCTCGCCCTTCTCGTTGAGCTGAAATTGCAGGAATGACCGCGCCGACATGTCGAAGATCGGGTGCCTCCAGGTGACACGGAACACGTCGTGGTGCCAGTGCTCCAGGTCGCCCAGGTGACGCGGGTTGTAATCGAACACCAGGCGTCCGTCATCCAGGCGTACCTCGACTTCCCCGGATACCGCCTCGGTGTAGGTCCCGGCGTACTCCTCCAGCGGGAGTGAAGGCGAGGTGCCTTCGATGCGCGACTCCAGCAGTCGCTCCTCACGCTGGCGCTCGCGCTCCTCGCCCTGTCGCCGGAATCCCAGGTACACCTCTTTCCAGTCCCGTTGCGACTCGCCCAGGTACGCGTCGAGGATCCTGTACGTTATCGCCCGGGTCGGCGCGTCGGGCGCATAATTCGTCAGCACGATCACCCCGAGCCCCTCCTCGGGAAGGAGCGTCTGAAGGGAGATCATGCCCGTCAGTCCGCCGGAATGGCTGACGACCTTGCGGCCCTTGTAGTCAGATACGAACCACCCGAGGCCATATCCATTGAATCGGCGGCCGAGGTTCTCCGCAGCCCACGCCGAGACGCCCAGTGGATACTGGATTCGCTGCATCTCGCGGGTGGTTTCGGCAGCCAGGATGCGACGCCCCTCGAACACCCCCCCATTCAGATTAAGGCGCATCCACCGGGCCATGTCCACGACGTTGGAGTTGATCGCGGCTGCCGGGGCCACTCCGTCCACGTTGTCGTACTCCACGGCTCTGAGCTCGCCCTGCACGACCTCGTGCGGCGCGGCGACGTTGTCGATCCCCGCCAGGTCCCGCACTGAAGTGCTGCTCTCACCCATCCCCAGCGGAGCCAGGATGCGGCTGGACACCATCTCATCCCACGACATGCCGGACACGGCCGGAACCACCTGGCCGGCGACCAGGAACATCAGATTCTGATAGTGGAACGAGGCTCGGAACGGTCCCACGGGCTGCAGGTATCGAATCCGCGAGATGATCTCCTCGCGGTCGTTCGTGGCGCCGATCCACAGGTGGTCGCCCCCGAACGTCGCCAGTCCGCTGCGGTGCGTCAGCAGATCCCGCACGCGGATCTCACGGGTTACCCACGGATCCCACATCTGGAATCCCGGCAAGTGATCGATCACGCGGTCGTCCCAATCCAGGGACCCCTCCTCCACCAGCATCCCCAGTACGGCGCCCGTGAAAGCTTTCGAATTCGACGCGATCGCGAACCGTGTGTGCTCATCGACGAGCAGGTCACCGCCCGCCTCGCGCACGCCGTACCCGCGAGCGAAGACGAGGCTGTCTCCGTGGACGATGCCTACGGCGAGACCCGGGGTCGGCCAGTCGTCCATCAATGCCCCGATCCATGAATCGAGGGCCTCGAGATCCACTTCCTGGGCATGTACTGGAGGCGGAGCCGCGAGAGCGAGCAGAGCGCAGGCGAGGGCGGCCACCGCTCCCAGAGAACGGTCGGTAAAAGACGCCGACAGCCGGGTCGGTTTCATCGGGCCTCCGGAGTGTCTCGGTGTGGGCCGGGCCCAACGGCCCGGACACGTGGCATTACAATAGCAGTTCGCTGAAGAACCGGCCGCGCGCCAGTGAGGCGTATCAACCAGACCGGCGACCGATCGGGACCAGGTAGACGGGCTCTTCGTGCTCGGGAAGCGCCAGGATCGGCTTCAGGTCCGCCGGATCGAACGCCGCGACAGGAACGCCGGCGAGGCCCAACACCTCGGCCTGCAGCAGGAGGTTCTGCGCCGCGTGCCCGACGTCCATGTGCACGTACATACGGCCGCGGCTACCGTACTCTCCGCAGGTGCGCTCGTACACGGCCGTGAACAAGAACACGGCCGGCGCAGACGTGATACACGCCTGGTCGAAGGCCACGGACCGGACGGCCGCTCGAAGGTCTCCGTCGCTCATCCGGCGGAGAGCATGAGCCTCGACCTCGTGGTGATCCAGGCCCGCCGCCGTGATCACGTAGACCTCCAGCGGATACAGGGCGCCGGCGGACGGCGCCGCCCGAAGCCCCTGCTCTCCCGTGATGCCCTGAGTCGCCCACAGAAGTTGTGAGACCTCGTCCGACGAGAGAGGATCCGGGAGGAACTCGCGCACCGAACGTCGGTTCCGGATCGCCTCCTCGAGCGACAGGGGGCCGGTGTGTCGTGGAGTGGGCAGCGGCTGTTCCATATCAGACTCCGAACGGTTCGAGGCAGATCGACGTGGACACTGCAGGAGCAATCGCCATGCCAGCCGGGTGCCTCGAATCGGAGCCGATCAGGCCCCGCCCCTGACCTGAAAGTCGATTGCCGTCGCTACTCCGTCCCGGTGTGGGACGCTTTGTCTCCCTGGACGGTCGCGGGGATACGGCCTTCCCGGGTGTCCCCTGTCCAGGCGCCGGTAAATCGCTGTATGTTCTTGTATGCAATAAGCTTGAGGAGTCGACTCGTGATCACTGGCTGGACGCGGCGCGGGTACGCTTCCTGCACCCTGCTCGGCAGGACCCACATACCGCGGACTCCGAGGAGCCGCGCCCCAACCGAGGGAGCTGAGAGATGCGACAGGCAGTCGAGA
>JAUVTH010000157.1 GCA_030601615.1 Gemmatimonadota bacterium | reverse complement strand
TGTGTCCTCTTGTCGAGCAGGAACGGCCACATGACCAGGTAGTCCATCGCCGTGCGCATGAAACACGTATAGGCATCCTTCGGCGTGCACACGATCGGCTCTCCGCGCACGTTGAAAGACGTGTTCACGACCAGCGGACATCCGGTCAGTCGCTCGAAGGCTCGCAACAGATCATAATAGTCCGGATTGAACTCGGGGCCCACGGTCTGGACCCGAGCCGAATAGTCGACGTGCGTGATCGCGGGAACATCCGACCTCGTCAGGTTCAGCTTCTCGATTCCCCACAGGTGTTCCTGGTCCTCGGCGATCTGGATCCGGCGTTCCTCCCTCAGTGGCGCCACCAGCAGCATGTAAGGCGAATCGCAGTCGAGCTCGAAATAGTCGCTCGCTCGCTCGTCGATCACGCTGGGCGCAAAAGGCCTGAAGCTCTCTCGGAACTTGATCTTGAGGTTCATCTGCGCTTGCATGCGAGAGCTCCGGGCGTCTCCCAGGATGCTTCGGGCGCCGAGAGCCCGCGGCCCGAATTCCATGCGTCCGTTGAACCAGCCCACCACGTTCTCGGAGGCCAGAAGCTCCGCTGTCCTCCTCAGCAGGTCTGCTCGGTCCAACCGCTCGTAGACGGCGCCGAAAGCGTCGAGGAAGGATTGGATTTCGTCGCTCGAGTAGTCCGGTCCCAGGTAGGCGCCCTGCATCCCGTCGTGGCCAGGGTTCACCTGTCTCGGCCCCCGGCAGCGCCGGTGCCACACGAGCTGCGCCGCGCCCAGTGCGCCACCCGCGTCCCCGGCAGCTGGTTGTATCCATATGTTCTGAAACGGACCCTCACGCAGGATGCGGCCGTTGCCGACGCAATTGAGAGCCACTCCCCCGGCGAGACACAGGTTGTTCTTTCCGGTCTCCCGGTGCGCCGTTCGGGTCATTCGGAGCATGACCTCTTCGCACACCTCCTGAACCGAGCGAGCAAGATCCATGTCCTTCTGCGTCATCCCGGCCTCCGGCTCCCGCGGCGGCCTGCTGAACAGGCGCTCGAACGCCTTGCTCGTCATCGTCAGACCGGTAGTGTAGTTGAAGTACTCCTGGTTCAGCCTGAAGGAACCGTCCTCGCGCAGGTCGATCAGCTCGTCCAGGATCAGCTTCACGTATCGAGGCTCTCCATACGGCGCGAGGCCCATGAGCTTGTACTCACCCGAGTTGACCTTGAATCCCGTGAAGTAGGTGAAAGCGGAGTACAGCAGGCCGAGCGAGTCCGGCCAGTGCAACTCTCGCGTAAGCTCTATCTCGTTCCCCACGCCTACGCCGATCGATGCGGTCGCCCACTCGCCCACGCCGTCGATGGTCAGGATCGCCGCTTCCTGGAATGGCGAAGGGAAGAAAGCGCTCGCCGCGTGAGATTCGTGGTGCTCGGCATACAGGATGTCTCCATCGTAGCCGAGTTCCTCGCGCAACGACCGGTCCATGAACAGCTTCTCTTTGATCCACAACGGACCGGCAACCAGAAACTGCTTGAGACCTCTCGGGGCCACGCTGAGGTAGTTCTCGAGGATTCGCTCGAACTTGAGCAACGGCTTGTCGTAGAAGGCGACGAACGCGAGGTCTTCCGGTTCGACACCGGCCCGCCCGAGGCAGAAGTCGACCGCGTTCGCAGGAAATGAGGCGTCGCCCTTCTTGCGTGTGAAGCGCTCCTCCTGGGCGGCTGCCACGATCTCGCCGTCGCGGAGGATGCAGGCCGCACTGTCGTGATAGAAGGCGGAGATGCCGAGGATGAACGTCGGGTCGCTCATTCGGCTTCCACGGCCTGTATCCGATCTGCCGCTGAGCTTCTGTCGAGCTCCCGGATCCTCTCGTTCAGTGCCTGCGCCATCAAGTCATACCCTTCCGCCGTCACGTGGCTCTCGAGCCGGAACGGAAACAGTACCAGCGGATCCGGGTGCCGCGACAGGACCTCGAATAAATCGAGCGCGGGAATCCCGAGCGCGCTCACTTGTGCGAGGATGCTGGCCCGATGCGGGTTCGCCGTCGAAGGGTCTTCAAACCGAAAACGAGACGGAAGGTAGGCGAACAGCAAAGTCCCGTCCCAGCTCGCCACGTCGTCACGCATCCGGGATGCGACCTGATCGAACAGCGCAGGCTCGTACGGGTGCTCCCGATCGCGGGATCGGCCGAGCTTCGCCAGTCGGTGGCGCAGCTCAGTCAACCGTATCCACCCGGCCACAGACCGGTGTCGCTGACGCGCAGCCTCCCGCTGCTTGCGCGCCAACTCGGCTCGCGCAGCCTCAATCTTCCGCAACTGGAGTATCTGGTCGCGCAGTGTCTGCTCGAGGGGTTGCCTGAGTGCCCGCAGATCCTGCCTGAAATCCGGCTCGAGGTAGCGTGCGAGCACACCGTCAGACATCTCGCGGCTGAAATCACGTAGATCGTTGCCCTCGAAGAAAACCCAGACCACGACCGCAGGGCGCAGCGGCGCCACGTACTCGACCTCGATACCGAGCTGCGCCAGCGGGCCGCTTCCCTCGAGGCCCACTCCGATGACGGAGGAATCAATCTCGCGCATGCGCCCCACCAGCGTCTGCTCGAACGGAACGCACCAGCCGTGAACGAAGGAGTCCCCCACGATCGCGACATGGATCTCGCCCGGACGATGAGAACCCGCCGGGTTGTTGAAGCCGTACTCGTCGGCCCGATAAGTGACCCAACTTCCCGATTCGTTGCAGAAAACCGTGAGGACTTCCGGAATTCCCGGTGACAGGGGAACAACGACCCGGCCGTCGATCTCGATCGCGTTGTCCGGGTCGCTGTAGTGGGACGCATCGATGCTGGGCCAGGCCTCGATACCCCGGGCCTCGAAGTCCTGGACGACCTCCAGCGTCGTGCGACGATCGAAGGGCGTGCCCAGCGCAGCCGCGGCCAGGCACCCGGCCTGATTCCGGAATTCTCCCGTACACACGGAATCGGCCACGGCAGTCGTGATCGAGAGACCGGCGACCCTCTGGGGGAAAGCCCTGAGCAACGCCTCGGCGGCGAAGGCGGACCCTATCGCCGAGAGGAGCAGGAGGGCGGAGGCTATCCGTCGCTCCGCCGATGAACGAAGCGCCCATACAGCCAACAGCACGACCAGCGCGGGTACTGCGTACCAGAAGACGAACGAGCTGACTCGAGCCGCCCGTTGTCCGGGCACGATGATGAAGTAGGCCAGCCCGATGGCGAATCCCACGGCAGCCACCCACAGGATCACGTCGGCGATTCTCCGCAACCCGGGAGAGAGCGATTCGGAGTCGGACGTGGATTGGACGTCGGGCGGAGGGATCATAGGTCACATGATACCACGTCCGCTGTCTCGCCGCCCGCGGATGAACCCCACTGGCGGGCGCTCGAGGAGGACAGTCTCGCAAGCTTCGCATGCTCGAACGGCAGTCGCTTCGTTCCCCACAGCCGGCAGGCGCACAGGTCACTATATTCCATGGTTTGACCGGTGGCGTCCACCGCCTGCAAACGATCACTGAAGGTCCGAAGGCCTGCGAATCATGACCCGTTTCTCGTCGATACTCGTGCTCCTGACAGCCACTCTGGTCAACCCGGCCTTGGCACCTCAACCGACACCGCTGGTCCGAACGGTCCTTTTCTTCTCAACATCGTGCCCGCACTGCCACACAGTCATCACCGAGTCTTTGCCGCCGCTCGTCGAGAAGTACGGCGAGTCGCTGGTGATCGTAGCGATCAACACACAGTCGCTCGACGGGCAGCAGTTGTTCAGGGAAGCCGGGCGTCGCTATGGGATTCCGCCCGAGCAGCTCGGAGTGCCCCTGCTGGCCGTCGGGGATCGGGCACTGGTCGGTTCTTTCGACATTCCCGATCAACTGCCCGCGATCGTGGAGGATGGGCTTGCCGCCGGGGGCATTCCGTGGCCCGAGATCAACGGTCTTCGGGCAGCCCTGGTCGCGGCCGGAATCGAGGTAGGTGAGCCTCCTGCCGCGAAAGAACGGGTCGCAGCCGAAGAAAGAGTTGCGACAGAAGAACGGCTCCCCGCTGAAGAGCTGCCGCTGGTGACGGAAGCCGAATCCGAGCCCGCGTCACCGATGCACACGCCGGAGGCGGGAGCGCCGACTCGGCTCACGGAGGCGAACGCGGAAGCCGAATCGATCGTCGATCCGCCGGGACGCGTCGGGGTCACTGCTCCGAGGACGCCCGCCGATCTGATGACGGCGCCGGAGATCGCCGCCGCGGAACCGACCCTCGCGATACCGGGCGCCGAAACCCGGGGGCCCAGCATGGATCTCGCCGCGGCGGAGTCGCGAACGGCTGGCATGACTCCATGGCAGAAGTTCGAGCAGGATCGAGCGGGCAACTCGATCGCCGTGCTCGCCCTGATCGGGATGATCGTCTCCGTTCTCGCCGTTCTGATCGTGGTGGTCCGGCGCTCGACGGTTCCACGCTGGCCAGGCTGGATCGTGGCGCTG
>JAUVTH010000041.1 GCA_030601615.1 Gemmatimonadota bacterium | reverse complement strand
GTGAATGCATCACGGCGGCCGGCGGCCTATCTTGGGGCGGCCGAAGGTGGGTGATGTGCCCGACCCCGCCCTCAACAAGCCCGGAGACAGGACCGCAATGACGGACGCACCACAACCCCTGGTTCCCCTGCAGCGCGAGCGCGAGCAAGCTGTGCAGGTCCTCATCGATCACTACGCCGCAGACAACCTGACGGTGGAGGAGTTCGAATCGCGCCTCGACGCCGCGTACGCCGCGACGACGACGACAGAACTGGAAGGCCTTCTCTCAGGACTGCCGGTCCCGACCTCGACCGCAGATCAGGCTCAGATCTCCCCGGTGCAGCGCGTCGCCGCGGAGGCCGTGCGCGAGCACGGCTTCCAGATCGCGATCATGGGCGGCTACGAGAAGAAGGGGGAGTGGACACCACCTCGGAAGCTGTACTCGTTGGCCATCATGGGTGGTGCCGGACTGGACTTCAGGGAGGCCAGGATGCCGCCCGGGGTTACGGAAGTGAACATTCTGGCCATAATGGGCGGCGTCGAGGTTCTGGTGCCGCCGGGGCTGGCGGTCCAGACGCACGGATTCGGCCTCATGGGTGGATTCGAAGGGGTCGACCAGGTAGGGGTCGACACGGACCCGGACGCGCCGCGTCTCGTGATCCGCGGTATGGCCTGCATGGGTGGAGTGGAGGTCGCGGTTCGCCAGCCCGGAGAGTCGGCGCGTGACGCACGACAGCGGCGCAAGATAGAGCGAAAGCAGCGCCGCCAGCTGCGGCGAGGTCAGAAGGAGTAGAAGCCCACGGATCTTGAGCGCCGAGCCGCGGCTCGGTATAGTCTCCTCCCGGACGGCGAGGGCGCCGGACGGAATACCACACGCGAACGATTGCGAGGGCTGACATGTCAGGGATCCCAGAAGGATTCCAGTATACCGAGGAGCACGAGTACGTCCGGGAGGCCGGCGCGGAGGGCGAGTTCCTGATCGGGATCACGGACTACGCGCAGGGCGAGCTGGGCGACGTGGTGTTCGTCGAGCTCCCATCTCCAGGTGACGCGTTCGAGAAGATGGAGGTCTTCGGGACGATCGAGGCGGTCAAGGCCGTATCGGACCTCTACTCTCCGATCTCCGGCGAGATCGTGGCCGTCAACGAGACGCTCGATGAAGACCCTGCGCTCGTGAACTCGGATCCGTATGGTGAAGGCTGGATGATCCGCATCCGCTTGACCGATCCATCGGAGCTCGACGATCTCCTCACGGCGGAGGCCTACGCCAGTCTGATCGACGAGAGCTAGCCAGCCGCAGGCCCGGCTCCGGACCCGGTCCTTCCGGCCCGGCCAGCAGCGCCAGCATTACCGACCGAAGCCTGCGCAGCTCTTCGACAGGTTTCCAACGACGGCGGGAATACCGATGTCATTTATTCCGCACAGCGAAGCCGACCGGCGGGAGATGCTCGACCGAATCGGTGTATCGGATGTCCGGGATCTGTACGACGACGTCCCGGAAGAGTTGATCCTGGAGGGCGACCTCGGTATTCCCGAGGCCCTGTCCGAATGGGAAGCGGTCCGCGAGCTGAATCGTCTGGCGGGAGAGAACCGATCTCTCGTGTGCTTCGCGGGGGCCGGCCAGTACGATCACCACGTGCCCGCGGCGGTCGATCACCTGATCCGCCGCAGCGAATTCTATACCGCGTATACACCGTACCAGCCGGAAGTGTCGCAGGGCACCCTGCAGGTCATCTACGAGTTCCAGACGATGGTCTGCGAGCTCACGGGGATGGACGTTGCCAACGCCTCGATGTATGACGGGCCGTCCGCGGCGGCCGAGGCGGCCGTGATGTCGCGGGCCGTGACACGGCGTGGGCGGGTGCTGGCCGCGCGGACCGTACACCCCCACTACCGGAAGGTCACCGATACGTACCTGCGTGGGCTGGGGGGCAAACTGGAACTGGTGCCTGCGGGACCGGACGGCCTCGTGGACCCGGAGGCGCTATCGGCAGCGCTGGATGGAGACACGGCCTGCTTCCTGGTCCAATACCCGAACTTCTTCGGCTGTATCGAGGAGTTGGAGCCGATCGCCGAGGTCGTGCACGAGGCGGGAGCGCTGCTCGTGGTGGCCGCTGACCCGGTCGCGCTGGTGCTGCTACGCTCACCGGGTGAGCTCGGCGCCGACATCGTCGTGGCCGAGGGGCAGCCGTTCGGAAATGCGCCCAGCTTCGGCGGACCGGTCGTGGGCCTGTTTGCCGCCCGCCAGAAGCTCGTGCGGAAGATGCCCGGGCGGATCGTGGGAGCGACCGTGGATACGGAGGACCGGCGCGGGTATGTGCTCACCCTGCAGACGCGGGAGCAGCAGATCCGTCGTGCCAAGGCGACCAGCAACATCTGCACGAACCAGGGACTGAACGCCCTCGCTGCTACGATTCATCTCAGCCTGTTGGGGCGCGAGGGCTTGCGAGAGGTGGCCGAATCGTCTGTGCAGAACGCGCACTACGCGTGGCGTAGACTGCAGGACGTGGACGGCGTCACGCCCCTGTTTCCCGATACCCCCTTCGCACGCGAGTTCGCCATTGCCACCCGGGAGAATTCCCGGTCCATCCTGGAGCGCGGCTTCGAGGCCGGCATTCTGGCCGGGGTCTCACTGAGCCGGTTCGCATCGCTCGAGGCGCCGGACGGCCTGCTGCTCGCGTTCACCGAGAAGCGGAGCCGGGAGGAGATCGACCGATTGGTCGATGTGCTCGCCGGCTGAGGAGGGACCGATGGGCAAGCTGATCTTTCACGGGCAGTCATGCATTGAGATCGTGACAGGGGATGGCACCCGACTCCTGGTCGACCCGTTCCTCACGGACAACCCAATCGCCGACGTCGGCCGCGAGCACTTTCACGACAGGCTCGACTACATCCTCCTCACACACGGACACTACGATCACGTGGCCGACGCGTGGCCGCTGCTTGCCGAGACCGGGGCCACCCTGATTGGCTCCTTCGAAATCGCCGCCTATGCGCAGGAGGTGCTGGGGCACGAGAAGGCCCATCCGATGCACATCGGCGGAGGTTTCGACTTCCCGTTCGGGCGCGTGAAGATGACGGCGGCGTTGCACGGTGGGCAGGTAGCCGGCGAGGGAGCGGAGGGCTACACGACCGTTCCCGCCGGGCTGTTGCTCACCCTGGATGGGTGTCGGATCTACCACGCCGGCGACACCGGTCTCACCATGGACATGGCGCTCCTCGAGGGCCATGTGGATGTCGCGCTGCTCCCGATCGGCGACAACTTCACGATGGGACCGGAGGACGCCGCGCGGGCGGTGGACATGATCAAGCCGCGCACGGTCATTCCGATTCACTACAATACGTGGCCGTTGATCGAGCAGGACCCGGAAGCGTTCCGGGCCCGCGTCGAGCCGAGGGCCGAAGTCGTCGTGCTGCAGCCCGGCGACGTGTACGAGTTCTGACGAAGGAGAGGCAGGCGATGGCCGGCTTTCCGCTGAAGGGCGAGACGACGCCCACCATATTCGAGAAGTCCGAACCGGGCCGCCGGGGCACACAGATGACCCGCTCGGATGTGGACACCAGGCCACTGGACGAACTGGTTCCCGCGCGCCATCTACGCGCCGAGCCACCGCGGCTTCCCGAAGTGCCCGAGAGCGAGGTAGTGCGGCACTATACCGAGCTGTCGCTCAAGAATCATCACGTGGACCGGGCGCTGTATCCCCTGGGGTCGTGCACCATGAAGTACAACCCCAAGGTGAACGAGGACACGTGCCGGCTCGAAGGGTTCGCGGGGCTGCACCCGTTCACGCCGCAGGCCAGCGCGCAGGGAGCGTTGCAGCTGATGTACGAGCTCGCCGAGATGCTCAAGGAAATCGCCGGAATGGACGAAGTGACCCTGCAGCCGGCCGCCGGGGCACAGGGTGAGATGACCGGCGTTCTGCTCATGCGGGCATATCACATCGCCAACGGCGAGGGCGACAAACGCCGCCGCATACTGTTCCCCGACTCGGCTCACGGCACGAACCCGGCGACGGCCGCAATGGCCGGATTCGATGCGGAGGAAATCCCGTCCAATGCGTCGGGTTGCGTCGACCTGGAAGCACTGCGGGACAACCTGGACGACACGGTCGCGGGCCTCATGCTCACGAACCCGAACACGCTCGGGGTCTTCGAATCGGACATTCTCGAGATCTCGCGTCTGGTACACGAGGCCGGCGGCCTGATGTACATGGACGGCGCCAACCTCAACGCGCTGATGGGTGTAACGCGGCCCGGAGACATGGGATACGACATTGTCCACTTCAACCTGCACAAGACGTTCAGCACGCCGCACGGCGGAGGTGGTCCGGGTTCCGGGCCGGTGGGTGTGAAGGAGCATCTTGCTCCATACCTTCCGGTGCCGAAGGTGGTCCGTCGCGAAGACGGCTCTTACGGCCTGGATTGGGATCGCCCCGAATCGTTCGGCAAGCTGCACGGGTTCTACGGCAACTTCGGGGTCATGGTGCGGGCCTACACCTACATGCGGATGCTCGGCCGCCGCGGAATACGCGAGACTGCAGAGGCCTCGGTGTTGAACAACGCGTACCTGACAGCCCTGCTGAAGGACGATTTCGATCTTCCGTACGGCCGCGGCATGCACGAGTCGGTGTTCTCGGGTACGAGCCTCAAGAAGCGCACGGATATCAAGACGATGGACGTCGCGAAGCGGTTGCTCGACTACGGATTCCACGCGCCCACTGTCTACTTTCCGCTGAACGTTCCCGAGGCCCTGATGACGGAGCCTACGGAAACGGAGACGAAGCAGGAACTGGAGCGCTACGCGGCTGCGATGCAGTCCATCGTCCGGGAGGCGGAGACCGACCCGGAGCTCGTGGCGACGGCCCCGCACACCACGCCAGTCAGTCGCCTCGACGAAGGCAGGGCGGCGCGACAGCTGGACCTGAAGTGGAGCTTCCCCGAGGACACGGACGCCTGAACGAGCCCGGTCTCCGCTGTCTCGTCCACGGCCCGGCCCGCGGCGCCTGGAACATGGCCGTGGACGAGACGTTGATGGACTCGGCCCGCTCCGGCGGCTTCGCACTGAGACTGTACTGCTGGGAGCCCGGATGTCTGTCCTTCGGCCGCAACCAGACGGCGCTCGGCCTCTACGACGCGAAACGTGCCGCGGAGTGCGGGTTCGACATCGTGCGGCGTCCAACCGGGGGAAGGGCGGTCTTCCACCATCGAGAGCTGACCTACAGTGTGACGTCCCCGGCAGACTCGTGGGGCGGGCTCCGTGACGCGTACCTGAAGATCAACCGGGCTCTCGCAGCGGGACTTCGGGAGCTTGGAGCCCCGGCTTCGGTGGCACAGCCTGACAGGAACGGCCCGGCCCCACGGCCGACAGTCCGCGCCTGTTTCCGCGACCCACTCCCCGGCGAGGTAGTGGTGGAAGGGCGTAAGCTCATAGGCAGCGCCCAATGGCGGGAGCGTGGAGCCCTGCTTCAGCACGGGTCTATCCTGTTGCACAACGACCAGGCGATGGTGGAGGATCTGCGCACCGGCGGTCCGCCCGGTCTCCGGGTGCCGGCTGCGGGCCTGGCCGAGATCCTGGACCCGCTTCCGGACCTGGACACCATCGCCCGTGTGCTGGCGGCCTCGTTCTCGGAGGAGTTCGAGCTGCTCGCGATCCAGGCGGACCTGGAGCCGGCCGAGAGAGCCACGGCGGAAACAGGCCGAAGGAAGTACGAAGACGAAGCGTGGACATGGCGACGCTGACCCGCAACGCGGTCGCCAGGGTTCTTAAGTGACCTGCTGTGAAGGAGGACAGATGAGGCCTGGCGGCTCGCAGTTCCTGCTGGCCCTTGTGGTGACGATGATTGCGCTCACGGGGTGCGGCGAGCCTCCCGCGACCGGAGAAGCGAATACCGGTTGGACCTCCGCGGATAGGGCGGACCCCGACGTTCCCGAGACGGAGCGCTACGGCGGCACCCTCGTTGTGGCGGGCCGGGGCGATCCGGTGTCGATGAACTCCCTCGTGAGCACGGACTTCGAGAGCGGGCAGTTCCAGACGTACGTGCTGTTCGTCACGCTGGTGAAGAACGACAAGGACTACGAGCCACAGCCGTACTTTGCCCGCTCGTGGGAATTCGACTCGGACACCAGCGAAGTGGTGTTCCACCTGCGACACGACCTCGAGTGGCACGACGGTACCCCGGTCACGTCGCGGGACGTCGCGTTCACGTTCGAGCGCCTGAAGGACACGGCGGTGCCTTTCCCCAATCCTTCGTACTTCGATTACTGGGACGCCGTGGAGGTCATCGACCCGGTCACTGTTCGCTTCTACCTGCGCCCCCACGCGAACGCGCTGTACGGGTGGACCCGGACCGCGATCATGCCGGAGCACATCCTCGGCGAGGTTCAACCGGCAGAGCTCGAATCGCACCGCTTCGGCACCCTCTCACCCGTCGGGAACGGACCGTTCCGGTTCGTGGAACGCGTGCCTGGCGACCGATGGGTGTTCGAGGCGAACCCCGACTTCCCCGCCGAGCTGGGCGGGCGTCCGTATCTCGACCGGCTCATATACCGACAGATTCCGGACGAGTTCGCCCTGACTGCGGCGCTGCGGACGGGCGAAGTGGATCTCGTCATAGAGGCGTCACCGTCGATGCTTGACCAGGTCGCCAATGACTCGGCCGTGGTCTCGATCGCGTATTCAGCTCCCGAATACGTGTTCATCGCATGGAACCCCCGGCGGCCCGAGTTCGCGGACCCGCGGGTGCGGCGCGCCCTGACGGCGGCCATCGATCGCGAGACGCTCGTACAGGTGGTTCTCGGTGGGCACGGCACGGTCGCACCGGGGCCCGTTGGCCCGTGGCACTGGGCGCACGATTCGGCGTGGAAGCCGATCCCGTACGCGCCGGAGGAGGCGGCCGCGCTTCTTGATGAGGCCGGCTGGGTCGACTCGGACGGAGACGGAGTGCGCGACCGAGATGGAGTCCCCTTCAGTTTCCAGCTGCTCGCGACGCCACGCCGGGACCGGGCCGCCATCCAGACCCTGGTGCAGGCTTCACTGGGCGAGGTGGGGATCGAGGCCGAGCCGCTGGTCCGGGAGCAGGGAGCTCTTATCCCACTGGTGATCGGAGCGGACAGGAGATTCGATGCCGTGATCATCGGCTGGGCCAGGGATGTGCCGCTGAACGACAGCGACCTGTGGGCGTGCGACCAGGTCGGTCAACCGTTCCAGTTCACGAGCTACTGCAACCCCGAGCTGGATCCGGTGCTCGACTCGATTCCGCTGACGGCCGATCGAGAAAGGCTTCGAACGCTGATCGGCCGCTACCACGACTTGATCGTGGCGGACCAGCCGTACACGTTTCTGTATTATGTGGACAGGGTCGACCTGCACCGCGCCCGGGTGTACGGAGTTGAGATGGACTCGCGCGGAGACTGGGTCGGAGCGGTCCGGTGGTGGGTACACGATGCGGGTGCGAGAAATCGCTGATCCGGGCCCCGCGAACCCTGCGCGCTTTCTCTTGACATCTTGTCGAAGGGGCGGGTAGCTTCTCAACCCCCGACCGGGAGGCCTGATCGGCCGGGGCGGACACAAGACCAACGACTACGCCGGAGGAAACCTTGGCAAGCTTGACTGTTTCAGCGCTGATGCTTCTGCAGGAAGCGCAGCTGGGCGCGGGTCAGGAATTGGTGCTCAGCGAGATCTGGGAGGCCGGCGGTTTCATGATGTGGCCCCTCGGCTTCTGCATGGTGGTCGGTACGCTGGTCATCATCTGGAAGCTCATCGATCTCTTGATGAAGTCGCTCGGCAACCGGAAGCTCCTCAGCGAGGTCGACGGTTTGATCGCCCAGCAGCGTCTCGATCAGGCTCTCGCGCTGGGCGAGGAGTCCAAGGCGCCCGCCGGCCAGATTCTCTCCGCTGGCCTCAAGCGGTACAAGGAAGGCACGGAGCGCGTCACGCAGGCCGTGGAGAATGCTGGCGCGATCGAGGTCTCTAAGCTGGAGCGCGGCCTGGTGTGGCTCGCCACGCTGTCGAACGTGGCTCCTCTACTCGGCTTCCTCGGGACGGTTATCGGGATGATCCAGGCCTTCCAGGCGATCGAGATCGCCGGTGAGGTCGAAGCGACACTCGTCGCGGGCGGTATCAAGGTGGCCCTGATCACGACGGCTACCGGACTGACGATTGCCATTCCGATCAGCATCGCGCACAACTACTTCGTGGATCGCGTGGATCACATCGTGATCGACATGGAGGAGAGCGCGCAGAAGATGATCGACGCCGTGCACGCCGTGGAGCGCGGCACCGGCTGAGTCTGAACGCCGGCTGCGGCCGGTCTGTGGAGAGCATTCACACGAAGGCCCGGAGCATGGCGCTCCGGGCCTTCGTGCATCTCCTGACAGGGGCCCACCGAAGCTCCAGCGCCTCGCTGAAGAACCGCCCAAATTCGGCCGACTTGCTATTTTCGCACATCCTCCTGATTTTTCGCCCCGTACTGCGGGGCCTACCGAGGCTCTCCGTCGTTCACTTGACACGAGGCGAGGTCATGAACAGACACCCCGTTCGGTTCTGGTGGTCGATCCTGCCCGCATTCCTCCTGTTATTCCTCACAGCTCTTCCCGCCGCGGCCCAGGAGGGCGCGCTCTCCGGAACCGTCACTGACGCGCAGAGCGGCGTGGGACTGTCGGCCGTGCAGGTTGAGGTGCTACGGGCTGACGGAAGTGTGGTCGCTGGAGGGTTCAGTGGTGCAGGCGGGACGTATCGGATCCAGGCGATAACCGCGGGCACGTACGCGGTGACCTTCTCGCTTCCCGGCTGGACGCTCACCGAGGACGCGAGCGTGACGATCGCGTCCGGCCAGACGGCGAGCCTGAGCGTCACGATGGCGGAGCGGAGCTTCAGTCTGAACCCGATCACCGTGACGACGTCGAGACGCGTGGAGAAGGCCCTCGAGGCCCCGGCCGCGATCGAGGTGGTCACGCGAGAGGACATCATGGAGCGGCCGACGGTCACTCCCATAGACCACGTGAAGGAGAAGGCCGGCGTTGACTTCATGCCCACCGGCCTGCAGAGCAACGCCACCGTGGTGCGTGGCTTCAACAACGTGTTCTCAGGCTCCACGCTGATGATGACGGACTTCCGGATCGCCCGCGTGCCATCGCTGCGGGTGAACATCTCGTGGTTCAACCCGACGACCAGTTCCGACATCGAAAGAGCAGAGATAGTGCTCGGACCGGGCTCTGCCATGTACGGTCCCAACGCGGCCAACGGGGTGATCCACTTTATCACGCGTTCTCCGATCGACGACCCTGGAATGGACTTTGCCCTGTCGAGTGGTATCAGGCAGCAGAAATCGTTCAGCCAGGAAGCGGGCATCCTGACCCCGGGCGGGTTCGCTCCCGCGACGTTCACACAGGGAAGCACCGACGAAATCACGTGGCAGCTCGAGGGACGCCTCGCCTTTAAGACGGACAACGACAAGTTCGGGGTCAAGCTTTCGGGCAGCTACTTTACTGGTCTCGACTACGGCTACATCGACCCGGTGGAGAAGGAGCAGCAGTCGATCGCCCTCGCCTGCCAAGCGCTTGACTACGACCCGACGAGCGCGCCGTGCTTCAACTTCTCGGGCGACCTCGCGCCGGGCGATTCAGAACTGCTCAGGAACAGGGTGGACAAC
>JAUVTH010000205.1 GCA_030601615.1 Gemmatimonadota bacterium | reverse complement strand
CCCCGGGACGGTGGACGATCTCGAGCCCGTCCGGCTCCAGCTCGAGAGACTCGAGGCGACTTCGAATGACCGCCTCGTCTCCCACCAGGACGGCGTCGGCCCACCCGCGCCGCCGCGCCTCGCCCACCGCCCGCAGCGTATTATCGGTTGTTGCCGCGGCCACCGCGATCGTCTTGGGGGACAACCGTGAAGCGTGTTCGCGCAGCTCGTGCATGGATCGAATCATCGGCGGCAGTCTCAGTCCGTCGCCGTGAAGTACTTGCCGGCACGGAAGGCGTGCAGGTTCAACTCCCGGTGCTCGGGACGGAAGGCAGCCTCGATCGTGTGCACCCACACCTCGACCGAAATCTCCGGTGCGAAGGTCGAAAAAGCGCCCGCCATCACCACGTTTGCGGCTCTTACGTTTCCCAGGGCGCGCGCCACCGCGTGTGCCGGGACGAACACCACGGTCTCAACTCCGTCCTCGCACAGCTCGCGAACGTTCTCCGGGTATGGCACCCTGTGCCTACCGAGGGGCGCCGGGGTAATGTGCTGCTCGTTGACCAGCAGGATCCCGTTGCGCCTGAGGCAGGGCAGGGCACGCAGAGCTTCCAGGAGCTCCAGCGAGATCAGTGCGTCGGCTGTTCCGGCGGGTATGAGGGGCGAGTGAACACGGTTCCCGTAGCGTACCTGGCTGACCACGCTGCCGCCTCGCTGCGACATGCCATGAATCTCACTCTTCCGCACATCGAACCCTGCCGTGAGGGCTGCCTCGGCCAGTATCCCGCTCAGCTTGAGGACGCCGTGGCCCCCCACCCCGGTGAGGAACACGCTCTTCATGCGGTGACCGGGTCGCGCCGGATGGTGTCCACCTTCAGCCCACAGAACGGGCAGATCTGCGCACACAAGCCACAGCCCGTGCACACGGCGGGGTCGATCACCGACCGACCGTCCAGCTCTTCGATGGCGGGGCAGCCCAGCTCCAGGCACACGCCGCAGCCCGGACAATCGATCTCCATTTCCGCCGGGTGGCCGAGCGGCACGCGCTCTACCAGGCGGCATGGCGCCCGACAGATGATCACGGAAGGCTCGTCGGCTGCCAGCTCCTCGTTCAGGACGGCCTCCAGCCGGTCCATGTCGTAGGGGTCCGTTTCGCGTACGCGCCGCACCCCGATCGCCCGGCACAGGGCCGCGAAGTCCAGGCTGTGGGTCTTCTCTCCGGACGCAGTCACCCCGGTGCCCGGGTGGTCCTGGTGGCCCGTCATGGCCGTAGTGCCGTTATCGAGGATGAGAAGGGTGCCCGCTCCGCCGTTGTAGACCATGTTGATCAGGCCCGTGATCCCGGAGTGGATGAACGTCGAATCGCCGATGACGCCCAGCACGCGCCTCTCGTCCGCTGCCGTGCCCAGGGCGATCTCCATGCCCTGGGCCATCCCGACGCTGGCCCCCATGCACATGCAGGAGTCCATCGCCAGAAGAGGAGGCAAGGTGCCCAGCGTGTAGCAGCCGATGTCTCCCGTCACCACGAGACCCATCTTCGACAGCGTGTAGAACGCGGCCCGGTGTCCGCAGCCGGCGCACAGCACCGGGGGGCGCACGGGAAGTTGTTCGTCAACGGCCTCGACGCCATCACCCCCGAGATCGATCCCGAAGACTGCGGCCACCTTGTCTGGATCCAGCTCACCCGTGAGCGGAAACACTTCCTTGCCGACCGGCCGCAGTCCGAGGGCACGGATCTCACCCTCCAGGAACGGGTCCAGCTCCTCCACCACGTACAGCTCGTCCACGCCGCCGGCGAATTCCCGGACGAGATCCGCCGGCAGTGGATACGTCAGCCCCAGCTTCAGGATGGATGCATGGGGCACCGCCTCGCGCACGTACTGATACGCGATGCCGCTCGTGACGATGCCGATCGTCCTGTCTCCCCAGTGGATTCGATTGAGCTCACGCGCTGACTCTCCGAGCTGAGCCAGGCGCTCCAGGCGCACCTCCACGACCTCGTGTCGGCGGCGGGCGTGGACGGGAAGAAGCACGTTCTTCGACATCTTCCGCCTGTAGGGGCGGATCGGCTTCCGGATGTACACTGCGTCGGCGTCGAGGACGACCGGCGACATCGAGTGGCAGATCCGCGTGGTCACGCGCAGCATGACCGGTGTATCCAACTCCTCAGAGATATCGAACGCCATGCGCACGAAGTCTTTCGCCTCCTGGCTGTCGGATGGCTCGAGCACGGGGATCTTCGCCGCCCGCGCAAGGTGGCGGTTGTCCTGCTCGTTCTGTGAGGAATGCATGGCCGGATCGTCGGCGGACACGAGTACGAGCCCGCCGTTCACCCCGGAGTACGATGAGCTGAACAGGGGGTCGGCCGCCACGTTCACTCCTACGTGCTTCATGGCGACCAGCGCGCGACCACCGCCCAGCGCGACCCCGCACGCCACTTCGTAGGCGACTTTCTCGTTGGGGGCCCACTGCACCCGGATGTCGCCTTGCCGTGCGATCGTCTCGAGGATTTCCGTGGAGGGCGTTCCCGGGTACGCGGATGCGAACAACACTCCGGCCTCCCGCGCGCCCTGCGCTATCGCTTCGTTGCCCGACAGCAGCTTGCGCATTGTTCTATCCCGTATCGGCGCCGCGTTGGGCGCCGTCTGGTTCAGTACTGAAGCGCCTGTGTCTCGTCTCGGATCACCCGCAGCGCTCCTGCGGCCAAAGCCGACATCTCCTCCGTTTCCATCACTCTCACCGGAGCAATGAACTCCACTCGTTGCACGATCCAATCCACCAGAAGCCTGGACCGGGCCAGGCCTCCCGTGAGCACTATCGCGTCGATCCTCCCGGCGAGGACGGTGGCCATGGCTCCGATCTCCTTGGCCACCTGGTAGGCCATGGCCTGATACACGACGCGGGCTCGATCGTCACCATGAGCGATCCGCTCCTCCACCTCGCGCGCGTCCGACGTGCCGAGATAGCTCAGGAGTCCGCCTTGCCGGACGGTCATCTCTTCGACGTCCCTCCGGGAATACCCGTTCTCGAACACGAAAGCCAGCAGCTCTTGCACGGGGAGGCCGCCGCTGCGCTGAGGAGAAAACGGCCCCTCGCTGACCGCGTTGTTGGCGTCCACGATCCGCCCGCCCCGCACGGGGCAGACCGAGATTCCGCCGCCGAGGTGCGCCACGACCACGTTCACTTCTTCGACCGTGCGGCCTGCCTCCGAGGCGAATCGCCGGGCGCACGCATGGACGCTCAGGGCGTGCGACAGAGGGCGACGGCGGATGCCGGCGAGCCCGGAATAGCCGGCGAGCTCCTCCGACTCGTCGACAGACACGGGGTCCACGACATAGGCCGGTATTCCCTCGGGTCGCGCTACGGCTGCCGCCAGAGCGCAGCCGAGATTCGACGCGTGCACGCCCTGCAGGCCGACCCTGGCGTCCTCGAGCATCGATTCCGATATCTCGTAGGTTCCGCCTGCCACCGGTCGCAGAAGTCCGCCCCGGCCGACGACGGCATCCAGCGAGTCCGCCTCAACTCCGGTTCGCTCGAGGAAGTCTTTCACGGCTGCGCTGCGCGGCTCGAGCTGCTTCCACAGGTCGGCAGATTCGTCGAGCACCTCCGGGGGATGAGCGAGCTCCTCCTCCGCCACCCTCGACTCGCCTCGATACAGGGCTATCCGGGTGGACGTCGAGCCGGGGTTGATGACCAGCACGAGAGGTTCGACCGCGCTCATGAGGACCAACCCACCGGCACTCCGGCGCCACGTGCCGTCATGTAGCCGTGCATAGCCTCCGCTGCCCGGAGGCCATGTTCTA
>JAUVTH010000136.1 GCA_030601615.1 Gemmatimonadota bacterium | reverse complement strand
GAGAACCGGCCTACCACGTCGGTGACGCCAGCTACTGGCAGGTCACCGCCGACGTGCGCCGCTACCTGCCACTGAACTTCATCGGACGCCGCCACGCGCTGGCCATGTACTCGCTGCTCACAGTGACGACGGGCGAAATCGGCGAGGACATCCCAATCTACATGGACTTCCACATCGGCGGCACGAACAGCGTACGCGGATGGCCGCTCGGGGCCCGTGTCGGACAGAACCAGTGGCTGAACACGGCTGAGTACTGGTACCACCTGCTTGACGAAAAGGCCTTTCGGTTCTGGTTCATCAAGATGCGCCTGGGTCTGCAGCTGGCGGTGTTCGGCGACGTCGGCACGGCCTGGTACACCGGTCCGGAGTTCGGGGAGAACTTCATCGCCGGGTTCGGCGGCGGATTGCGGCTTACGATCCCGGTGATCGTGCTGCTCCGCCTCGACGTCGCGTACGCCAAGGACCAGTTCGGTCTCAAGATCGCGATCGGTGGGGCGGAGAAGGCGATCGCGCAGAAGCAGCGGGTGCGATGACTTGAGGTACGGATCCTGGTCTCGGACCGTGGCCCCGTGCGGGCCGGCACGGACGCTGGCTCTCTTCGCCCTGATCGCGTTCGGGGTTGGCTCGCCCCTCCAGGCGCAGTTCGTTTCGGACCCGCAGAAGACCGATTCCCTGCGTCTTCGGAACGGGGACTGGGTAGTCGGGGACCTTCGGGACATGGCGCGCGGCATCGTCACGTTCAAGACGGACGCCATGTCCACGATCTACGTGAAGTGGCCCCGCGTCCTCACCGCCGCCACGGGAAAGCGCTTCCAGATCTACCTTGACGACGAGCGGCGATACCTGGGCTCCCTCCAGGCGAGCGAGACGCTCGGCCGAGTCCTGGTCCAGGCGGACCGCGACACGTTCGAGGTGGCGACGCAATCCGTCGTCGAGCTCAAACGGATCAAGGCGACCTTCTGGAACCGACTGGACGGGAGCCTCGATTTTGGCTTCGGCTTCACGCAGCAGAACGCGAAGACCGACCTCTCCCTGCGGTTCGAGACCCGGTATCTGTTCAACCGCAACCGGTTGAACCTGCTTCTCGACGGAACATTCAGCCGGCAGGACTCCGTGTCGGACATCACGCGCGGCACGGCCCGACTCATGTACATCCGGGAGCTGAAGGGCATGTGGTTCCTCGGGTTCTCCGCCGCCGCAGAGCAGAACTCGCAGCTCAGTCTCGACATCCGTGGATCGATCGGAGGCGGGCCCGGCAGGTTCTTCATCGCCAACAGCCGCATGGAGCTATTCACCATCGTTGGAATCGGGTACAACCGGGAGCGGTTCACCGGCGAGGAGGCCAGGAACACCCTGCCTCTCGGGCTCATCACCGACTTTCAGTTCTTCGACTGGTCCGGGCTGTCCACGGACCTGTCGAGCCGGCTGTCCATCCAGCCCGTGCTGAACGATGCGGGGCGCTGGCGCATCTCGTTCACCGCCGACCTGACGCAGGAGATCGTGAACCTGCTCTACCTGAGGATCGGCCTGGTCGAGGAGTACGACAGCAGCCCACCCTCGGCCGATGCGAACAAGAACGACTTCAGAATCACGACCTCGCTCGGATGGACGTACTGATGACGCTCGCTGCCGAATCGGAGGACTCTCGAATGAGGACCTTGCTGCAAACGAGACCCCTTGGCCTGCTGTGTCTCTTCCTCCTGTGGCCGCTTCCCGCAAGCGCGCAGGATGTCTCCCCGCACGAGGGCGGGATCATCACGTCGATGGGCCAGCCCTCGTCCCTCAAGCCGTATGGTGGGATATCGGCCGGGGGCTATTTCGAGGACCAGGCGTCAGACTTTACCGCTTACCTGAGCGCGGGGATCCGCAAGGACCTCCTGAGCCCGGTGGCCGCCGTGGCGGCGCTGCAACTCGAGGGGTACGGAGGGGTGCGCGGCGGCGAGATCGACGGCGGAGCGAGAGGGCTGTTCACGATCCCCTTCATCTGGCTGGGATTCGGCGTGGACTGGAGCTTCAAGGACGGAAGCGTTCCATTCCTGATGCGGCTGTCGATCCCGTTCCAACGCGGCGGATTCGTGACCCGAGGCGGGCAGGTGACCATCGACTGGCTGCCGGCGCGCGGTAACTCCTTCAACGTCGCGTTCCAGTTCCCGCTCGGTCAGAAGTGGGCGGGCAAGACCCGCCCCAAAGGCACCTCGTACCCGGTGTCGCCCGACCGGCCCTCGCTGAGGCCGATCGAGCACGCGCAGCCAGCGCTCGAGCCGGTGCTGGCTAACGTGCGCGAGACCTCCTACTGGGTGAATCGTCTGGTCGTACCGTACTTCGACCATACCGGCCGGCGCCGCGACCAGGCCGTGGCCGCGTTCACGGACGAGATGGAAGGCATGCGAGCCCGCCTCGCCTCCTCCGATCCTCTGTTCGGCGGTGCCCACACGGCAACGGCCGAGCTCCAGGCGTATCACGCAGAGGTCGCGCGGGCGTTCTCGGTCGCGATCTCGGGCGATGACGTGCCGTTCGGCACCTCCACTCCGGCGGGTGACGAAGCCGCTGCCCGGGCCAGGGCCATCCTGCTCGAGAAGGTGCTGCTCCCGTACGACCACCTTCTCGGAGTGCACAAGAAGAAGGACACGACGGACGACCTGGCGTTCACGGCCATGCAGGAGTTCATCGAGTGGGCGGAGACCAGCGCCAGCGTGCCGGACGAACGGATCCTGGCCGCGCAGTACGTATTCCAGGCCGTACTGGACGAGGTCGAGGCTGCCCGTGCGCAGTCGAAGAAGTGGTGGGGAGACGATCGCCTCGTGTGGCTGCCGCTCCAGTACGGGCTACTGCCGGAAGAGCACGACACGCAGGCCGAACTGGACGCGCTCATCGAGCGGGCGACGGGCCACGCGTTCAGCGACGCGAACCTGCCTGCGTACGCCATGGGCCTCCAGTTCCAATGGGAGATGGCGAAGGGCATTGAGCGGGCCGAGGACTACCACGTCCTGTGGATCCACGACTTCACCGGCGTCAACGCCGCCGGTGAGCCGGATCTCATCTCGTTCTACATGACGCGAAACTACGTCCGGAATCTGACGCGCCGCGTCCAGGCCTACGACGACGCGGGCCGCATCCCGACCTACTTCGTGTTCATCGACCAGCATTACTATGAGCTCAAGAAGGCGCGCCGCTGGCTGGACGTGCTCGAGGATCCGATGCACGACCTGCCCGAGCTGCCGGAGGGCTTCGAGTGGATGGTGGATTCGCTGGCGGTGGCGCAGTCCGCCCTCCGCGAGGCGGTAGAGGGATCGGAGAGGCTGCAGGCGGACGCCGCGCGATACGGCGAGGACTGGCTTCGGAACCGGATCAAGGTGCAGGTGAGCGTCACGTACCCGGCCGACCTTTCATACTGGGGGAACTCGTACGTTCCGCTGGCCAGGTGGCCGGACAACGCGATCCGGGACCACCGCAAGATCGCGTTCTACGACATCACGGAGAAAGATCCGTACCGCGGCGCCGCCACGTTCAGCGGTATGGGCGTCGGCGAGCACTACACCGGCCCCAACTGGGAGGACCGGGCGCTGGTCTTGAGCGGTCCCGCGGCATTGGCCGTGAAGACGGAAGCCCGCAAGCTGCTCTTGAGCCAGGGGTTCGAGGAAGACCAGATCCCGGAGCCGCTGAGGCCGAAACCGTTCGGCGAAGACTACGAGAAGAAGCTCGAGGAATACGCGGCCCAGGTACTGGGCGGCGCAAGGGCCATGCAGCTGCATAACGGCACCGGGTACCTGCTCAAGCCGATCAACGTGGCCAAGGCGGTGCTGTACACGCTGATGCTGCCCGGCGGAGTGATCATCGACCCGGATTCCCTGTTCCACAATCCGCTGTGGGCCTCGATGCTTCTGGGCAGCAGCCTGCGCGGCGTGAGCGTCCTCATCATCCACCCGTCCCAGAAGAACGCTCCCGGGCAGGCCTTCATGACCCTATCCCGGGCGAACGAGCTGTTCGAACGCATGATCATCGCAGAGCACGAACTGGCCGTCGAGCTCGAAGCCGTGGGGGGGCTGTTCAAGGCGGGCCTGTACGACATGAACGTGGACGTCGCAAACGTCGCGGCGCGCGCGCGCGCGTTCAGCGACGGCCTGCGGGCGACGCCCTGGTTGCACGAGCTGCTGCCGGCAGGCCCCGAGCTGATGGCGGTGTTCGACAACGCCGACCAGATCTTCGCCGAGGCGGTGGGGGAGCGTGAGCTGGAGTACGTCTCGGACGAGCTGGAAGGCGTGCGCCGCCCCATGCTGCACCTCAAGACGAACTTCTTCATCAATGGTGAGGCGCTGAACATCCTGCTCCGGTCTCCCGCGTTTGCCGAGCTGGCAAGGGAATTCGCGGTCCAGATGTCGCTGGCCAAGGTTTTCCGCAGGGAATACCGGGACGTTCGCGAGACGAACCTCGCTCTCCGGGAGCAGTTTATGGAGATGGTTCTCGGCCTGCGCGAGGAGCACGGACCCGAGGTCGTGGCGCGCGTCCTCGCATACTTCATCGTCGGATCAGCCAACCAGGACTACCGGTCGATGATCATGGACGGTGAGGTGGCCGTCGTTCTCGCGCACCGGTCCGCGATCAACGGGTTCTTCGACTCGATTGGGATCGCCGGCGTGGCGACATACCTGGACTCGGTCGAAGAACTCAATCAGCACCTGCCGTACATGACCGGCATGAAGTGGAAGCTCAGCCGCTGGATCAAGGTAGCCCTGTGAGGGGAGGTAGATGCAGCATGCGACGCGCAACGACACTGCTCGCGATGGCGTGCCTGGCCGG
>JAUVTH010000265.1 GCA_030601615.1 Gemmatimonadota bacterium | reverse complement strand
ACTGAGTCAGGACCGCTTTCCGTTCAATCTGCACGGCGACGCGCACGTGGAGCAGTACGCGGTCACGGATCTGGGGCGCGGGCTTACCGATTTCGATGATTCATCGGAAGGTCCGGCGTGGATCGACAAAGTCCGGTTCGCTGTATCACTCCGGCTCGCGGCTCGCGCGAACGGGTGGGAAGAGCCAGCCGACGCTATCGTCGACGAGTTCAGCCGGGGGTACTGGGAGGTGATCGCCGATTCGACGCTGCGGGCGCCGATCCCTGCGGTGGCTCATCGGTATCTGGCTACCTTCGAGCACGACAGCCTGGCCTACCACCAGTGGGTCGATTCGATCATGCAACCGCTTCCGGATGCGGAGAGGCTGAGCCTGCTCGCCGCTCTCGAGCCGTATTTCGAGCTCATGCTTGCGACGCACGAGGAGTTGACGGCGGACTTCTTTCGACCCGAGGGCGTCGGGGCTTTGCAGCTCGGGGTGGGAAGCGCCCTCGAGCCCAAGTACCTGGTTCGGCTGCGCGGCCCGAGCGGGGATCGGACCGATGACGTCATCATCGAGCTGAAACGGGTGAGAAGCTTGACCGGCATCCCGTGCATCCAGGCGGACGACGACGATCCATTCCGCGTCCTGCAGGCTGGCGCCCGCATCGCGTACCAGCCGTTCCGTTTCCTGGGATTCGTCGAGTACCGGTCTGACATGTACTGGACGCACGCGTGGGTCGCCAACTACCGGGAGATGAAGATCACGGAGAGCTTTCGAACGCCCGAAGAGCTTACGGAGGTGGCATACGACGTGGGAGTTCAACTGGGACTGGGACACCTGCGAGACGTGGGTGGCCCCTTCCAGCAGATGGTGAAGATCCACGTCCAGGAGCGAGCAGGCGAGCTCGAACGGGAGGTGCGTGTGGGGAGCCGCGTGCTGGCGGACGAGGTCGTCGAAGCGTGGGAGAAGTTCGTGCTGGAATCCGCGCAGACGGCCCGCTAGCAGTTCTTCGACAGCCTTCTAGGGCCCCTCACCTGTCGCGTCCGATCCGACGCCCGCTGCCCACGAGATCCGTCCATCGTCCGTGAAGCTCAGTTCCGCCTCGGGGAAGTCCTCTGCGGTCAGGTCGGCGATCAGCTTCGCCGCTCGCCCCGCCGTATCGAGCCTCGGCGAGCCGAGTCCGACCTGCCGGGCACTCACGATTCGGGCGGACACCGCGCGGCCGTCCCGATCGACCTCGAGATCGAGCACCGGAGCCAGCCCGTTCGGTCCCCGCAGGTTGAAGCGCGCCCACGTCCAGAAATTGCCCAGGCTGTACGCGATGAAACGATCCCTGTAGATCTCGATGGCCCGTGGCACGTGTGGCCCGTGGCCGATCACCACGTCAGCGCCGGCATCGATCGCGGCATGCGCGAACTCGTAGACGTTCCCGCGACGTTCTCCGTAGAACTCCTCCGGTTCCCTCGTCACGTGAGTCCGGTCCGCTCCCTCTGCTCCTCCATGAAACGAGACGATCACCAGGTCGTGCGTCCGGTCGAGCTCGCGGATCAGACGCCCGGCACGTTCGGGACCATGTATGCTGAGCGTGCCCTTGTTGGGGGAGAACCCGACGAGTCCCACACGCGTGCCGTCCGCCAGCTCCACTGTTCCGGTCATGGCCCCCGGTTGGTCCAGCCCGGCATAGGCGATCCGCCCTTCCTCGAGCGCGGCGATCGTGGCCTCGCGGCCCGCCGCGAGGAAGTCGCCGCTGTGATTGTTCGCCAGTGACATGAGGTTGATACCCATGTCTGCTAGCAGCCCGGCGTACCACTGGGGACTTCGGAACGAGTAGCACGCGTCCATGTTCCGGCACCGCTTCGACTCGCCCTCGCCATCGAACAGGGCCCCTTCGAGGTTGCCGAATACCACGTCACCCGATCGCAGCACGTCCACGAGATCGGCGCCGATCAGGTCCCCGACTTTCACGCCCGGGACGATTCTGGGGTCGAGGTAGGTCGAATCGGGAAAGAACGTGCCCATCATGATGTCGCCGACGGCGACGATACGTACGATGTCCGAACCCGATGTCGGGGCTCTATCGGTCGAGCCTCCATCCATGGAGTGGATATCGGGACGGATCTGGGCCTGGGCGATACCAGGAGCGCACAGGATTGCTAGAACGGTCGGGCCGAAGCGAGCGGCGTGAGACTTCCGGGCCGATCGTGTTTTCGCGTTCAAGATCTGTCTCCTGGTCGAGTCGCAGCGAGTATGCCGCAGGGCACCACGCGGGGGCAAGATCGAGGAACGCGCTGTGGCACGTAGCACAGGCTATCGCCGGGTCGTATTGTCTGGAGCCTGCGCAGCGGGGCTTCGGATGTCCCGCTCAGCTTGAAACGGAACGGAGGATCGGTTTGCACATTTCGTCCACCAGGTTGGCCCGGCGCATCACAGCTCTCGGGACAGCCATAGTCCTCGGAGCCTGTTCGAGCGCTCCCCCACCGGCGAGGCCCGTGTTCTCATCGATCACGGACCGCGCGGCCCCGGAGGTCCTGCCGGGCAAGATCGTGTGGCACGACCTCCTGACGCATGACGCGGAGGCGGCGCAGGAGTTCTACGGGAACCTATTCGGGTGGAGCTTCGAGAGCTCGAGCGAGGCTCCCGGGCGCTACTGGGATATCACGCACGAAGGCAGGGCGATCGCGAGTATGCTGGCCGTCGGCCGGGACGAGGTGGACTCACCGCTGTGGCTCGTGTCCGTCTCCGTCGACGACGTAGATGGCGCGGCTTCCAGGGCGAGCGGTCTTGGGGCGACGATTACCGTGGAGCCGTCCGAACTTCCGAATCGTGGCCGCTACGCGGTCGTCGAGGATCTCCAGGGCGCGTTTTTCGTTCTCCTGCGCTCGAGTTCGGGTGATCCGCCGGACGGTGGGGAAGTAGGCTCTGGCGCCTGGCTGTGGTCCGAGTTGTGGACGACCGACGCGACGGCCGCGGTGTCGTTTTACGAAGGACTGCTGGGCTACCAATCCAGGACAGTAGCGGCGCGCCTCGCGGACACGCCTGACGACGCGTCCACCGAGAGCGTCGCCGGCGAGGAATCTCCCGTCGTCTTCTACGCGATGTACCGGGGCGACAAT
>JAUVTH010000047.1 GCA_030601615.1 Gemmatimonadota bacterium | reverse complement strand
GGTCCAGTCCATCGACCGGCTCGTGTCCACGGCGAGGTACGCCCTCAGGTTCGTTTCCTCTTCGTACTGCTTGATGTAGTACCGATCCGAGCGGGCGTACATCCTCCAGTCCACATGGCGGATATCGTCGCCCGACACGTATGGTCGGTTCTCGGCAAACTCTACGGAAAAGCCTCTATGGGGGGAGTGATGAAGTCCGATCAGGAAGCCTTCCACCACGCTGCGCGCCACGAGCTCGAGGTTCCCCAACGGGGCGAGATGGGCTGGATCGAGCCGGTCGGCCCGCCCCAGATTCTGGCTGGTGGCCCCAGCGCGGATGTCACTCGCGGAACTGCTCACATCTATTCCGGCTGCTCGGGTGTTGTTCTCTAGAGTATTCCAAGAGCGCTCAACGCCGTCTGGCGAAGTCCGGGGGCGTCTCGTAAATGAGGAACCGAGGAACTCGCCGCAAGGCTCCTGGAGGAAAGGACAGCACGTGATGCATACAGCCGGGTTGACGAAGGCACTACCGATGGCAGCTTCGGCACTGCTCGTCGCCGTCTCGACGGCGTGCGCGCAGATGGCGCCCCGGGAGGACGAGGAAGCGGCGCGCGCCGCAGCGCTGATCACGGCCGAGAACCTCGAGTTGCACCTGGGCGTGATCGCCCACGACTCGATGCGTGGAAGGGACACGCCGAGCCCGGAGCTGATGGAGACCGCGTTATACATCGCGGATCAATTCCGAAGCTTCGGCCTCGAGCCAGGGGCCGGCAGTGACTACGTGCAGCTCTACCCGATGACCCGGACCCGGCCCGCGGGAGCTGCTCAGCAGAAGCTCCGCTTCTCCGGACCCGCGGGGACGACGGATCTCGTTTACGGCGACGGCTTCTTCGTCCAGGCGACCGCGCCGGAGGCACAGGCGGAAGGCTCGGTGGTCCTCGTGGAGAGCGCCGCGGACATGCCAGCGGCCTCGGGTCAGATCGCGATCCTCCGTGTTACGACGGCCAATATTCGCCAGGTGTTCGGCGGCCGACTGCGTGATGCGGTCCGCGCGGCCCAACCGGTGGGTCTCGTTGTAGTGCTGGACGTTCCGGACGCTCAGTTCGAGCGTTTTCGAGGCTTCCTCGGCAGCGAGCGGGTCGTGTTCGGCGAAGTGGAGTCAGATGGAATCCCGGTGGCCTTCGTGGCGCAGCAATCGCTGCCGGAGGGACTCGCCGCCCAGGTGGCCGGCGGCACTATTTCGGACGGGTGGTCAGCACGAATCGAGACCCGGGCCGACATCTCGGTGGAAGAGGCCCCCAACACGATCGGCGTCCTCAGGGGATCGGATCCCGAGCTCAGGGAAGAGTACGTGATTCTGACGGCCCACATGGACCACATGGGAGTCGGGCGGGCGGTGGACGGAGATTCAATTTACAACGGAGCGGACGACGACGGATCGGGCACCGTGACAGTCGTCGAGATGGCGCGTGCCTTCACGAGCCTCGCGCAGGCGCCCCGCCGCTCGATCATCTTCATGACCGTGAGCGGTGAAGAGAAGGGTCTCCTGGGCTCCCGCTACTATGCCGAGAACCCCACGTTCCCGCTGGAGAACACGGTCGCCAACATCAATCTCGACATGGTCGGACGGAACTGGTCGGACACGATCGTGGCCATCGGAATGGCCGAATCCACGCTCGGTCCCCAGGTCGAGCGCATCTCGGCCGCGCACCCGGAGCTGGACATGGCCGTGATCGACGACATCTGGCCTGAGGAGAGCTTCTACACCCGGTCGGATCACTACAACTTCGCCCGCCGCGGCGTGCCGATCCTGTTCTTCTTCAACGGGACCCACGACCAGTATCATCACCCGGACGACGAAGTCGGACTGATCGACTACGATAAGATGGCTCGCATCGGCAGGCTGGTGTTCTACCTCGGTCTCGAGGTCGCGAACCAGGACGAGCGTCCGGCCTGGGATCCGGAGGCATACGAGAGAGTCGTCGAGCTGCCGCAATCCTGAACAGGCTTCTGATGCTGTCCAAAGTTGAACCCCCGTCCCGCGGGGCCTAGATTCATTAATGCCGGGACGCGCCGGATTTCTGCCGGCGTGATCCGAGTCACCAACTAAGCATGGGACGGATTCATATGACAGAGCACAGCGACACCCCCGTGGTGATCGTAGAGCGACGGAGCTCGGGCCTCGGTGCGTTCCTCGGAGGAGCCATCCTGGGCGCGGTCGTCGCCCTCCTGTATGCGCCGAAGACCGGCGAGGAGACCAAGGCCGAGATTCGGGACCGGGTCGCGCGGCTGCGCGACGACGCCGACGATCGGTACCGGCGCGTCCGTGACGACGTCGAGGATCGCGTGCTCAGGGTTCGTGGCGACATCAGCGATCGGGTAGACACGGCGCGCGAAGACCTGAAGCACCGGAAGGAAAAGGCCGAAGAAGCGATGAAGGTGGGTCGCAGCACGGCTCACAAGGCGCGAGAAGATCTCGAGAAGCGCGTGGCGGAGAGCAAGGAAGACTACCGGCAGCGCATCTCCGAGCTCACCGAGGAAGCCGAGGACGAACTGGCCGAGGCGGTCGAGACCGCTGAAGAGCCAGCGGCCGACTGAACCCCTCGCGGCCCTGACTTGTCTCGTCCCCGGGTAGCCTTCCGCGGTCGCCCGTGACGTCCCGCCCCCCCATCCCGGACAGTGCGCCAGGCCGGCGCTCGGGGGCGGGCGCCCGTCACGTGCCGGGCTTCGGGCGTGGTCTGCGGGGAGCCTGGGAGTACGTGCGAGAGGTGTACGATCAGGCCGCCGCCGACAACATCTTCTTCCTTGCCGGCGGTCTCACGTTCAGCCTGCTTCTCGCGGCGATCCCTTTCCTGATTCTCGTGCTGTCGCTGGCCGGCATCGTTCTCGCCCCGCGGATAGACGTCCCGCAGAACGCGGTCATGGAGTGGCTCGGCACGGTCATGCCGGTCAACCCCGAGACCGAGGCCCAGTTGCGCGAGCAGCTGACCGACATCGTAGAGTCCTCTCGTTCGGTCGGGATCATCAGTGGCGTGCTGTTCGTCTGGTTCTCCACGCGGCTGTTCGGTTCGCTCCGCACCGTGCTGGAGGCGGTGTTCGATCTCCGCGGGGGACCCGGGATCATCAAAGGCAAGATCATCGACGTGAAGATGGTCGTGATCGCGAGCGTTCTCCTCACCGCGAATATCGGAATCACGGCCACCCTGACCTCGGTCGGTCGGGACATCATCGAGCAGATCGGCCTCGACACCGCGCCGGCCTTGCACGCCCTTGGCTACGGCACCGCTTATGGAGCCATCTTCCTGATGTTCCTGCTGATCTACAAGTTCGTGCCGCCGACCCGCCTCAAGTGGCGGATCGCGATCGTCGCTGCGGTGTTTTCGGCCGTCGGCTTCGAGATACTCAAGAGCGTGCTCGGGTGGTACCTGTCGGACGTGGCGGACTTCAGCCGGGTGTTCTTCGCCTTCGCCACACTCATCGTCCTCGTGGTCTCCCTCTACTACGCGGCGGTGATCTTCGTGCTCGGGGGTGAGGTGGCCAAGGTATACGGTCAGCGCGCCGTCATGCGCCGCCAGCGGGTGCTGTTCGATCAACGCTGACCGGTGCGGCCTGTCCCGTTACTCGGACAGGGTTCTTCAGCAGCCTGCTAGTAGCGCCTCTCGTCACCCTCGCCTACATTTCCAACGTCTCGTCCATTCGCCGTGCGGCTCGGGAGGTCAGGTGGCACGATCGGCCGGCGGCCGAAAGATCGTCCTGCGGAACAGAAAGGCCCGATACGAGTTCCAGATTTTCGAAGAACTCGAGGCGGGTCTCGTCCTGGAAGGGGCGGAGGTGAAGTCGCTGCGGGTGGGCAAGGCGAGCTTCAACGACGCGTACGCTGCGGTGGAGGATGGAGAGCTGTGGCTCCACAACCTCCACATCAGCCCGTACGAGTCGGCCAACATCGATCTTCCCAATCCCCTCCGACGCAGGAAGCTCCTGGTTCACAGGCGGGAACTGCAGCGGCTCACGGTCCGAACGACCGAGAGAGGGATGACGCTGGTTCCGCTCGACCTGCACTTCACCCGTGGCCGGGCCAAGGTGACCCTTGGGCTGGGGCGGGGGAAGAAGCTGTACGACAAACGAGAGAGCCTGAAAAGGGACGTCATGCGGCGGGAGGTCGAGCGTGCATTGCATGGGAAGGATGATCGGGAGTGAAGTGGCACGGATGAGGCGATCGGGAGCGGACGCCATCACACGCGCGGCGCGGCGGGCAGTCCTGCTCTGCGCCAGCCTCGTCCTGGTTTTCGCGGCGCAGGCCGCGGCACAACCGTCCGAGGGAGAGCTCGACCTCGGCGGAACGACCTACGCGCTCCAGACCGCGCGACACAAGGGCTTCGAAGCCGTGCGGTGGAGCGATGTCCCCGAGGCTCTCGCCTCGGGATCGTTTCAGCGCGGCGGCGTGGCGACCGCGATGGTTGCCGGCGTTCCCCTCGAGCTGCGCGTGGGCTCGCCGTTCGGCCGACACGGCGAGTCGGTGTTTCAGTTGAGTAACGCTCCCTACCGACAGGGCGCCGAGGTGTGGGTGCCGCTGGAACTGTTCAGGGACTGGCTTCCGGCGATCGCCGGGGCTCGTGAGCCGGCGACCGCCGGTTTTGAGGAGCCGATACCGGCCATGGCCGTCGCCGAGGCGGATCCACGGCCCACGCCGGGTTCCAGGCGACCGGGACCGTGGCGTGTCGTGATCGATGCAGGGCACGGGGGCGTGGATCCTGGCACCATCAGTCCCCGGACCAGGGCCAAGGAGAAGGACATCACGCTGGCCGTGTCACTCAAGCTGGCCGAGGAGCTGCGCCGGCGTGGTGGGATCGAGCCGCTGCTCACCCGAGACAGGGACGTGTTCGTCGAAGTGATGGAGCGACCCAGCCTGGCCGTGGATTGGGATGCGGACCTGTTCATTTCCATCCACGTTGACGCTCAACCCGGCGGCCGTACGTCGGCTCGCGGGTTCACCACGTTCCATCTCGGGCAGGCGCGGACGGAGTACGCTCTCGAGGTTGCCCGGCGCGAGAACGCGGTGATCGAGCTGGAGGGTGGTGCGGAGCCCCCGAACCTGGCACAGCTCGAGATCATCCTGGCCACGGTCGATCGAGACGCCTACCGCCGGGAATCGCGGCTCCTGGCGGGCCACATTCAGAACGGGCTGCGGGGAAGTCTCGACAGCAGAGACCGGGGAGCCAAGCAGGGGCCGTACTACGTTCTCATGACTCCCGGCCTGTTGCCCGCCGTGCTGGTGGAGCTCGGTTTCATCACGAATAGCGCGGACGAGAAGCAGTTGACGGACGATGCCCGCCAGGACCGGATCGCCCGCTCGCTCGCCGACACAATCGAAGCGTATCTCAAAGACGCGGGCCGTCGGATGGCGGCGACGGAGGGCCGGGGGTGAGAGGTTCCCGCCTGCTCGTGGTCGCTGTCCTCGGGGGTTGGGGTTGCGTGTACTTCAATGCGATGTACGACGCGAACCGAGAGTACGACGCCGGGATGAAGTCCCTCCAGGAGCAGTCGGACGTGACGGCGCGGGTGAGGTTCGACAGTGTCATCGCGAAGACGGGGCGGCTCATCGAGAGTCACCCCGGAAGCAAGTACGCGGACGATGCAGCAATCCTGAAGACCCGCTCCGAGCTGTACAATCGGATGTGGGAATCGGCCGCGGAGACCTCGGTTCGCGCCGAGGAGCTGGCGGGCGATTCGAAGAACCGGGCCGTGGCGGTTGGACTCAGGGGCGTCGCAATGCGAGAGCTCGGCGCCTTCGCGGAAGCGGATTCACTGCTCTCGGTGGGCCTCAGTGCGGGTGTGGACGCGGATGACGAGGCCCTGTTTCTGTTCCACAGGGGCCTGGCCCGGCAGGGTCTCGGCCAGTCGGATGAGGCCGCAGTGGATCTCGAGGCGGCTGCCAGCTCAGTCGAATTGTCGCCGGAGGGACGGCTGACGCTGTCCATAGCACTCCGCGATATCGGAGAGTACGACCGTTCGATGGACCTCGCGGGCCAATTGCTGGCCACCTCGAGCGCCAATCCGAGGTCCCCGTTATATCTTCACGTCGATTCCCTCGCGGTGCTGGCTCCCGAGGTCGTCGACTCCGCCGTTGCGGGGCTCTTCGACCTGCCGACGTTGCCGGCTACCCGCCGGGCCGCGTTCTATTACGTGCGGGGTCGGGCCCAACTGAGCACCGGACGAGAAGAGGAGGCGCTCGGGCACTTCGACTCGGCGATCGAGGAAGCTCCGACCAGCCAGGTCGCGGCGGAGGCGGCCTACTTCGCCATCGAGGTGAGGCTGCGGCGAGCCACGGCTCCCGACGATGTGACGGCCCTGCTCGGTAGCTATGCGGTCGCCCGTCGGTCGGGCACGGCCGAGATCCGAGCGCGGACCGCGAGGTGGGAGCGTGCTTCTCAAACGTTCGAGGGCCTGATCGAGTCGTTCGAGAGCCGCGGCGCTTCGGCCGCAGAGGCGATGATTCGGGCCGCAGAGCTCGCGCAGATGGACCTCGAGTCGTCGGCTCTGGCGCGCGGCTGCTACCTCCTCTACGTGCAAGTCGCACCCGAATCGCGCTGGACGGCCAAGGCGATCTACGGAGCTCTCAGTGTATCGGGTCACGAGCCCGACCCCAGCTGGGTCACCGACCGTGGCGTGGCCACCGACGACGAGTTGAGGGATCGGCTGAAGACCCTGCCGACGGACGATCCCTATCGACTCGCGCTGGCGGACCCGGCGGAACGCGGGCCGATGGCCGACTCGATGTACGTGCTGGCCGAGGCGGACCTGCAGAGGCGGCTGCTGGAGATTCGCATGCTGTTCGATCCGACGGCGGGGGATACGGCCACGGCGGCGGACGAGACCCCCGAGATTCGAGACGAGGACGAGGTGCAGTTCTGATGCGGGCGCCCGCTCGGTCCTGGGCCCGCGTGCTGGGCAACCGGGTGGTGGCCAGGGACACGCGGTGGATCGAGCTCGAGTGTCCAGACGTCGCCGCCGCAGCGAGCCCCGGGCAGTTCGTGATGATGGGGACCGGGCTCAGCGACGTGGCGGCTCCCTTCCTCCCACGGCCCTTCAGCATCGGCGCCCGCGACGGAGACGGCAGGCTCGGCTTCCTCGTTCGTGAGTTCGGTGCCGGGACACGACGGCTCACGCGGGTAGAGCCAGGGGACGAGCTGCTCATCCTGGGTCCCCTCGGTCGCCCGTTTCACCTTTCGCCGGATCGGGCGGTGCTGTGTCTGGCGGGCGGTGTGGGGCTCGCTCCGTTCCTGTTCGTCAGTGCCGAGGCGCGGCATGAGGGGTGCGAGGTGCGGATCGTGTACGGCGAACGGTCAGGGGATCGCGTGTTCGACCTTGGACTCGTGCGCGAGATCGCGGGTGTGGATCCGGAGCTGCGGACGGATGACGGCTCGCTGGGCGCGCGCGGACTCGTGATCGACGACCTGGACCTGGGCGACCGTCCACAGCTCCTGGCCTGCGGCCCGGATCCCATGTTGCGCGCTTGCGTCAGGCTTGCCACCGAGCACGATCTTCCGCTCCAGGTCTCGGTCGAGGAGCATATGGGCTGCGGGGTCGGAACCTGTCAGGGCTGCGTCGTGCTTTCGGCGACCGGAGAGTGGATCAAGTCGTGCACCGAGGGTCCGGTGTTCGACGCAACGGAACTGACATGGCAGACCTGAGCCAGCGCCTGTTCGGTGTCGATTTCCAGAGTCCCGTGCTGCTGGCCTCCGGCACGTGCGGTTATGGCGAGGAGTACGCCGACCTGATACCGCTGGAGCGGATCGGCGGCCTGGTGACGAAGGCCGTCAGCCTGGAGCCGCGACCGGGGAATCCTCCCCACCGTGTGGCCGAGACGCCGGGCGGGATGATCAACGCCATCGGGCTGCAGAACGTCGGGCTCGACCGGTTCCGGTCGGAGAAGCTGCCGTGGCTTAGCGAGAACCTGCACGACGCCCGCGTCCTGATCAACGTGGTCGGGCACTCCGTCGATGATTTCGGAGCCGTTGTCTCGGGCCTGGACGGCGAGGAGGGATTCCTCGGATTCGAGATCAACGTCTCGTGCCCCAACGTCGCAGACGGGACGATGTTCGGCACGGACAAGCGGGCCCTTTCCGACCTGGTGACGCGGCTGCGGTCGTTGACGGAGCGGCCGCTGGTCGTGAAGCTGACGCCCAACGTTCCCGACATCGATGCGTACGCGAGGATCTGTGAGGAGGCGGGCGCCGACGGGCTCAGCGCGATCAATACGTTCCCTGGAATGCTCATCGACGTAGAGCGGCGCCGGCCGGTCCTCGGGAATGTGAGCGGGGGGGTCAGCGGACCGGCGATCCTCCCGATGGGAGTGTTCCTCACGTGGCGCGCCGCGGCTGCCGTTTCCATCCCGGTGATCGGCATCGGGGGCATCCGATCCGGCGACGATGCCCTCCAGTACATTCTCGCTGGAGCCTCCCTGGTGCAGATCGGGACGGCCCTGTTCGTCGATCCGGCGGCCCCGGTCCAGGTGCAGGAAGACATCGAGGGCTACCTGCGGCGTCACGGCGTCGAGCGTCTGTCCGATCTGGTCGGCGCGCTCAGCCTGCCGGAGAACCTGCCGGAGCGAGGCTGATGCACGAGCAGCGCGTCGAGACCGGCACGGCCGGGAGTAGCGCTGTTCCCGAGGTCATCGTCGCGCTGGATTATGCCGATCCGGAGCAGGCTTTCGCCCTGGTGGACCGCCTGCCGGAGGGAACCTGGTACAAGGTGGGGCTCGAGCTGTTCACGCGGGCCGGTCCACCCGTAGTCCGTCGCCTCGTCGATGATGGACGTCACGTGTTCCTGGATCTCAAGCTCCACGACATCCCCAACACCGTGGCGGGTGCAGCCCGCGCCGCTGCGGCGCTGGGCGCTCGCCTGCTGACCCTCCATGCCTCGGGCGGCGAGGCGATGCTGCGCGCCGCGGTGGACGCCCTGGCAGGCGAGAACAAGGCGTCGGGCACGGAAACCCGTCTTCTCGCGATCAGCGTGCTGACCTCGCTGGATGACGCAGCGCTCTCGTCCGTGATGGGAGAGGCGGCGAGCGTCGAGCAGA
>JAUVTH010000044.1 GCA_030601615.1 Gemmatimonadota bacterium | reverse complement strand
AGCACGCTTGCGGGCCTCCGCCTGGGAAATGGGACCTAGGGTATAACGTCTCGTTTCTCCGCCTTCCCGATAGGCGACACACATGGACTTGCCGCGTTGGTAGATGCGGACGCTGGCTCCGTATTGCGCGCTCGAGAACTTGAAACCGTCAGCCATCAATCAGATCCTCTGCCCATTCCTTGAACTCCGAAGGCGCGTCATCGGACACTCCGAACAGGTCGCGACGCAGTACGAGAGGAGCCCCATGAGCCCCGGCTTGCTGGATGTCACCGTTGCGCAGTTTCCCGGCAATCGTGCGGGCTTCCCACCACGGACATTCCTCCGTGGCCTGGCCTACGGTCAAAGGTTCGTCTAGCCACTCAGTAATAATGGCGCGGAACCGATCGCAGGCCCGTTTCAACGTGTCGGCCTGTGCGTCCGCACCCCACTCGCGCAGGGTAGTGACCTCCGCTTCCATTTCTTGGATGCGGTCCACCATTGTAGTTAGTTTCACCCGAACGTCTCCTAGAATCAACGCGTTAATATGAACGTACACTCCTAATATAAACGTTGACGCAAATGTGCGCAATCTTGACAACAGTGAGCACAGTGAAGTAAGCACAGCCGTGTTCCGTGCGTGCATCTAAACACGTGTATAGCGTTGTGAATAGGTAGGTTGTAGGAATATAGACACAGGGGTCCAGCATTACCACGTGCACTTCCACGAATCGATCCGCTCGCAATGCTCCGCAGCTCTCTCGGCGCAGTAGTCCTGGCACTCGACCGGTCTCGCTCTGGCCGCGGCGCTCGCGGGTGGAGGCACGGCCAGGCCGAGGAGGCCGATCACCAGCCACAGTCGTTTCATTTGAGATCTCCTCTCACTTCATGGTTTGGAGGGCGCGACGAGGCGGCGCAGCTCCTGGACGTCGGACGCCTCCAGAGGGCCGGCATGACGGGCTGCCAACCTGCCCTCGCGGTCTATGACGAGCGTGGTCGGGACGACTTGGATCCGAAAACGCTTCACGAATGCATCTATGTCCCGGGGCACGGCCGCTCGGGCCAGGGGGAGGTGTGTCCCGGCGTACCGGGCTGCGTCCTCCGCAGGCTCGAGTCCGACGGCCGTGGTCTGCCACGGACCCGCGCTCGCGAGCTCGACCCAGGTCGGAACGGCACGCTGGCAGGCGGGGCACGTAGACCGGAAGACGACGAGCAGCGTCGGGGCGCCCGGGTTCCAGGGGATCGAATCACCCGTGGACGCATCCTCGAGAAACAGCCGGTCTCGCACGAGATCCCCCGGGTCCACGATGGACAGATCCTCTATCCACGGCAGGACTCGCTCCCGGACAACAAACGACAGGGCTGTGAGAGCCATGAGTCCGACGAGCAGGTCGAGCGCCAGTCCGCCACGTGTGCGTGTCACCATGCGGTCCCCATGCCTCCGACGGTCCAAGGCGCGGCGGGAGATTGAGTCGAGTCATTCAACACCGGGTCAACAGTGGGCGGCGAGATGGGCTGCTGCGCGGACCGCCCGCCCGCGACCCCGGCGACCGTTGATGCTCGTGTGACGGTCCGCTTCATCTAGAAGGCTGTAGTGCTTCAACAGCCATCTAAAGGGTTGTACTTGTTCAACAGCCTTCTTGAATGTCGCCAGGAAACTCTGGACGAGGGTGCGATGAGCATCGGAATCGCCGGCGGTACAGATACTTCCAGTACATCCGGCGAGGCTCTTGAAGCAGCTCTCGAGCGCGTTTTCGGATACGGGAGCTTCCGCAGGCTGCAGCGCCCGCTCGTGGAAGCGACGCTGGCCGGTCGCGACGTTCTGGCCGTGTTGCCGACGGGAGCCGGAAAATCTGTCTGCTTCCAGTTGCCGGCCCTGCTGAGCACCGGCGTGACACTCGTGGTGAGTCCCCTGATATCCCTCATGCAGGACCAGGTGGAAGTCCTGCGCAGGCGGGGTGTGCCCGCGGCTTCGCTGAGCTCGGCGACCGCTCCGGAAGGACGGCTCGCTACGTTGAGGAACCTCTCCGACGGGTCGCTTCGCCTGCTCTACGTGTCACCGGAACGCCTCGCGACTCCTTCCTTTCGCGCCCTGTGGCGGACTCCGCCCATCCGGCTCGTCGTGGACGAAGCGCATTGCATCAGTGAGTGGGGTCACGACTTCCGGCCTTCGTACCGGCATATCGCGGACTTCGCGTCGCTCGTGGGCAACCCGCCGATCGCCGCCTTCACCGCCACGGCCACGCCCGTGACCCGTGCGGATATCGAAATCTGCCTGAGCCTTCGCCGGCCATTTCGCGTGATCGCGTCGGTGGATCGACCCAACGTCCGGTGGGACGTGCGGCGACCGCGGAGTCCCGTGGAAGCGCTTGATCGAGCTTCGGATGCCGTGAGATCCGCGTTACGATCAGATCCCCGCGGCTCGGTGATCGTGTACGTGCCCACCCGGGCACGCGCGGCGCTCGTTGCTGAGACGCTGCGGCGGCTAGGCATCCGTGCCGGCTACTACCATGCGGGTCTCCACACCGACGTCCGCTGCCGGGTCCAGAGACGATTCCTGGACGGCGATCTGCGAGTCGTGTGCGCCACGAGCGCTTTCGGGATGGGGATCGATCACCCGCGGATACGCCTGGTGTGTCACTACGGAATGCCGGGCGCGCTCGAGTCGTACGTCCAGGAGGCCGGGCGGGCAGGGCGCGACGGACGCGCTTCCCGGGCTTTGCTTCTCTACGTGCCGGGAGATCGAGAGATCCACGCCACTTTGATCCGCGCACAGTGGCCGCGGTTGCACTCGGTGCTTCGAGCCTGGCGGGCCATGTCGCGCCCTGCCGCGGCCCGGACTGAACAGCCGCCTGAGGCTGCCCTCAGGATCCTGCGCCAACACGGCTGCCTGGTCCCGTCCGAGGGAGGCACGCTTGTTCCGGCTCGCGCACCGAGGCCGCACGATCTTTATCGGACCCTGCGGTCCGGACGGCGCCGCTCTCGGATCCGCCTGGCCGCCATGCGCGGCTATGTCGCTGCCAGCGGGTGCCGGCGCGAGTACGTTGCACTCTACTTCGGAGAGCACGCTCCACCGTGCTCCGGTTGCGACCGGTGTGCAAGTGCCGGGCAACCGTGAGATGGGCGCCACGCATCTAGATGGCAGTAGTTCTTCAACAGCCTTCTACGATGTGTCGAGCAGGCCGGAATGGATCCCGGTCGTGACTCGGATGTACCGAGACGACAGCTTTGGAGGATGAGATGAAACACTTATGGGGCGGCCGCCACGTGGCCGCGGTGGCCACGCTGGCAGGGTTGGTCCTGCTCATGAGCCCGGAGGGAGCGACCGCTCAGCGGACGGCTTCACTGGACGAGCCAGCGACGACGTATGCCGAGCCGTTCAGCCTGATCGCGGGAACCCGGGAGCTCGCCGACGGACGGCTGATCCTGTCCGACGCTCTCGAAGAGACCCTGTACGTGTTGGACGCGCGCTTGGAAGGGGCCGAGAAGATCTCCCGCAACGGCCAGGGGCCGGACGAATACCGACAGCCGGACGGCCTGTTCGCGTGGCCGGGTGACTCGACCTTGATGGTCGATCTCGGGAACGGGCGTCTTACGGTCATTGGCTCGGACTACGGATTCGGCCGCACGATTCCGGTCGTTCAGCAGAAGGCGATGGGATTGCAGATCATCCTTCCGCAGGGGGTCGATGCCAGCGGTTTTCTGTACTACCAGCCCAGGGGAGATGGGATGATCCGCGATTCGGCCGACGTCGTGCGGTGGAGCCCGGGGGCCGGTGGTGAACCGGAGCCGGTGACCCGGATCAAGCTCACCGACGTGACCGAGCGCACCTCGGGCGGTGCGAACGAAATGCGACAGGAAGTGATGCCCGTGCCGCTGAGCCCCGAGGACGGATGGGCGGTCGGAGCGAACGGTGACGTCGCGGTCGTTCGGGTTGGCGATTACCACGTAGACTGGGTACGGGCGGACGGCACGATCGTGTCGGGACCACCCGTTCCGTACGAGTCCGTGTCCGTGAAAACCGCCGATAAGGAAGCTTGGGCCGAGGAAATGGCTGCCACCGGGCTGATGATGATGGTGACGAACGACAACGGCCAGATGAACGCCCGGATGAGGCGGGGTGGCGGGCGGGGCGTTCCCTCCCTGGATCGCTTCCAGTGGCCCGAAGTCAAGCCGCCATTCGTGCCCGGGTCCGTTCGCGTGGACTCGCAGGGGAATGTGTGGGTGGAGCGTTACGTCGCAGCTGGCGAGAGGCCGGTCCTTGACGTGTTCGACGGGGCGGGGAGGCACATCGGGGTGGTGACGATTCCCGCCGGTTGCTCTCTCACGGGGTTCGGTGACGGTACGGTCTACCTGACGCGACGGGACGACCTGGGCTTCCAGTGGCTGGAGAGATACGACCGACCGGCTATCTGACACACCCCAGGAGCCCGTGCGCGGCCGCACACCATTACTCGGACCGGCTCCTCGGCCGGATTCCGGTTTCCACTGGCCGTTCGGGGCCGTAACTTCCAACGGGCGGCGTTCCCCGGGACGTCGCCCGCTCTCGTCCACACATCTCACTGGACGGGTCCGTGCCTGCGTGGCCCGCACAGCAAGAAGGGAAGCTCCGGATATATGACCGAGTTCGACCTGTACCTCGAAGACCACCACGTGATGCTGCGTGACATGGTGAGGGAGTTCGCAGAAGCGGAGATCGCGCCAGTGGCGGCCGGGCTCGACGATCGCGAGGAATTCCCCTGGGCGAATGCGGCCAAGATGGCCGAGCTGGGCCTGTTCGGGATCCAATGGCCCGAGGAGTATGGCGGCGCGGATATGGACATGATGGCATCGGTGATCGTGTCCGAAGAGCTCGCCCGGGTGGATGCCAGCCACTCGATCACCGTGGGGGCCCACACCTCGTTGTGCGGAACACCGATCTACCGGTGGGGAAGCGACGAGCAGAAGACCAGGTACCTGACGCCACTGGCGAGCGGGCAGGTCATCGGAGGATTCGGCCTTACCGAGCCGGGGTCCGGCTCAGACGCCAGTTGCATGCTCACGACGGCGGTGAGGCAGGGAGATCACTACATCCTGAATGGTCAGAAGACCTGGATCACTCACGGGGGAGTGGGCGAGGTGTTCGTCGTGGCTGCCGTCACGTCTCCGGGGCAGGGAAACAAGGGCGTGAGCGCCTTCATCATGACGAAGGAGACCTGCGACCTCGAACGCGCCCGCGAAGTAGGATTCGGACATAGCGACGAGCTCGAGCCGATGCCGGGATTCTCGTCCGGTGACAAGCTGCGGAAGCTGGGGTGGAACGCGTCGGACACGCGGGAGCTGATCTTCGAGGACGTCGAGGTACCGGTCGAGAACCTCCTCGGTGACGAGAATGACGGTTTCCGCGTCTTTCTCGACACGCTCGACGGCGGTCGGATCGGAATCGCGGCGCACGCCGTGGGCCTGGCGCAGGGAGCACTGGAGCAGACGCTCAACTACACGAACGAGCGCGTGCAGTTTGGGAAGAAGATCAATCGTTTCCAGGGAGTGCAGTTCAAGCTTGCGGACATGGCGACACGGATTCACGCGGCGCGCCTGATGACTTATCACGCCGCGTACCTTCGGCAGAACGGAAGGCCTCACAAGCGAGAGGCCTCGATGGCCAAGCTGTTTGCTTCCGAGGCCGCCATGGATGCGACGATCGATGCGGTTCAGCTTCACGGAGGATACGGATACTCACGCGAGTATCCGGTGGAACGAATGATGCGGGACGCCAAGATCCTCGAAATCGGGGAAGGGACGAGCGAGATCCAGCGCATCGTGATTGCGCGGGAGCTGATGCAGAGCCTGTCCTGACCGGCTGGTTTGGTGGCCGCGGGGCCGCTGCGGCCATACCTTGACACCCGGACTCGGGGGCCGCAGCGCACCAGACGCGGCCCTGTTCCATACGCCAATCTTGGAATATCAGCGCGTCGGCGCCGGCCCCGAGGGGTGACCGGAAGGCGATGCGCAGGACTTGAGTCGCTCGCGCCGTGTGCGCCGGCGGCTGGGCCCCACGGTGTGGGGCGGACGGGATAACGCAGAAACATGCGACGTGAGATCGTCATTGACGCCGTGGGCAGCGAGTCCAGGGTGGCCATCATCGAGGACGGTCGACTCGTCGAGCTCATGAACGAGCGATCCGACGACGATCGTATCGTCGGAGATCTGTACCTCGGCAAGGTAGAGGCCGTCCTTCCCGGCATTCAGGCCGCTTTCGTCGATATAGGCACTGAAAAATCGGCCTTCCTGCACGTTTCAGACGTGTCGGAGGTGGAAGAGGACGACGACGACAACGGCAACGGCGGCCGAAACGGCAACCGGCGCAACCGCAAGTACCCACCAATCCAGGACGTCATCGAGCGCGGCCAGGAGCTCCTCGTCCAGGTGACGAAGGAGCCGATCGGGACCAAGGGGCCCCGCGTCACGACCCAGGTGTCTCTCCCCGGGCGATTCATCGTCTACATGCCGGACTCGAGGCACGTCGGGGTGAGTCGGAAGATCGACGACCGTGAAGAGCGCGTGCGTCTTCGCAAGATGGCCCGTGAAGCGATCGGGAAAGGGCAGGGCGGTGTCATCATCCGCACCGTCGGCGAGGAGCTGACGAAGAAGACCCTCGTCGCCGAGTTCAAATCGCTACGTGGGACGTGGGAGAAGGTGCAACGGCGGGTGGCGAGCATGAAGGCGCCCGCGTCGGTGCACCGTGAGGCGACGCTCACGTCCGGCATCATCCGTGATCTGTTCAGCGAGAAGATCGATTCGCTGACGGTGGACTCGGAGGAGTTGGCGCAGGAAATCAAGTCGTATCTGGGCCAGGTGGGCCCGGAGTTGATCGACCGGGTGAAGCTGTACCGAGGCGACGTCCCGATCTTCGACGAGTTCGGAATCGAAGAGGACATCCGGGCCGCATTCCGCCGGCGGGTCGACCTCAAGTCGGGTGGGTACATCGTGATCGAGCACACGGAGGCGCTCGTCTCGGTGGACGTGAACACCGGCCGCTACACGGGCAGGAAGGACCCCGCCAAGACCATCATAAAGACGAACCTCGAGGCGGCGACGGAGATCGGCCGGCAACTCAGGCTTCGAGATATCGGTGGGATCATCGTGTGTGATTTCATCGACATGGACGCGACGGAGGACCGTGAGCGGGTGCAGCACGAGATGCGGAGCCATCTCGGGCGCGACCGTGCTCGCTCCAAGGTGTTCAGCATCTCGGATCTCGGCCTCCTGGAGATCAGCCGGCAGCGCGTGCGACCGAGCCTGATACAGACGGCGACGCAGCCCTGCCCGAGCTGTGATGGAACGGGCCGGGTGCTGGCCCCGGACACGATCGTTCGCCGGCTTGAACGAGCCCTCCGGCGGGCACGCTCGGCGGGGGAGAAGAGAGACCTGACTCTGCGGGTACATCCCGAGGTCGCGCTGTACCTGTTGGAAGAGGAGCCCCGGTTCCTCAAACGCGTCTCGCGTGAGTTGAACATCGAGCTCGACATCCGGGACGACCCCCTGATGGGGCACGACGAGTACAAGCTCCTCGCGGGGCCTGCGGACACGGACGTTACCGGCAAGTACGCCGTGTCCTGACGGATACGACCAACTGTCTCGTCAAATTGACATGATCCCGTATGATCCCTAACTTGAAAGGCTACGGATCAAAACGGACCAACGACTCAGAAGATGACGATGTACGCGATATTCGAGGCCAAAGGAAAGCAGTTCCGTGCGGAGCAGGACGCTACGCTGCGGTTGCCCACTCTGGACGCCGAGCCAGGCGACCGGGTGACATTCGATCACGTGCTGCTTGTGCAGCGCGATGACCAGGTGATGGTCGGTCAGCCAACGCTCGAGGGAGCTGCGGTGGCTACCGAAGTGATCTGTCACGGACGCGGCGACAAGATCGTGGTCTTCAAGATGAAGCGTCGGAAGGGATACCGGCGTAAGCAGGGCCACCGCCAGGGTTTCACGGATGTCCGCGTTGTCGAGATCGAATTCGGCACGGGAGAGTCAGTCTCGGCTCCAAAGCCGTCGGCGAAGAAGCCGGCGCCGAGGAAGAAGGCCGCGAAGCCGAAGCCGGCGGCCGTGGAAGTCGTGGCGGCCGAGGTTCCGCTCGAGGTCGAGGCCCCCGCCGCGGAGGTCGTGGCCGATGTCGCGATCAACATCACAGACTCCGCGCGCGCTCTTGCCGAGGAGGCCGGGATCGATCTCGCGACCATCGAAGGAACGGGCAAGGAAGGCAGAATCCTGAAGAGCGATGTTCTGAAGGCCATCAAGGAACGTGACGAGGCGTAGTTATGGCGCATAAGAAGGGTGTCGGCTCAAGCCGAAACGGACGCGACAGCAACCCGAAATACCTGGGTGTCAAGAAATACGGCGGTGAGCGAGTACGTGCCGGTCACATCCTGGTGCGCCAGCGTGGGACAAGGATTCACCCGGGACGCAACGTCGGGCGGGGGAATGACGATACGCTCTTCGCCCTCGCCGATGGCCTGGTGACCTTCGCGAATCAGCGTGGTGGTCGGAAGATCGTGAGCGTCCTCTAGAAGGTCGCCGAGGTTCCCCGGGCAGCCGCGCGTCGGGCCGAGAATTCACCGGACCCCGACCCATCGACTGACTGACAACGAACGGCCCTGACCTCACATGGTCAGGGCCGTATCTCGTTCAGGGTGTTGCCTGGCCGGTGCAGAGCTCGTCTCGCCTACCTGCCCTTGAAGTCCGGCTCGCGCTTCTCGAGGAACGCTGAGATTCCCTCTTCCTTGTCTTCCGTGCTGAACAGAAGGCTGAACCACGCGCGCTCGAAATGGAGGCCCTCGTCCAGGGGCATTCGCCGGGCGGCGAGGATGGTTTCTTTCGCCGCCTGAAGAGCGATCGGGGACTTCGCCGCGATCCCGCGGGCGATCTCGAGCGTCTTGTCCCGCAGCTCCTCGGCGGGGAAGGTCTTGTCGACGAGGCCGATCTGGAAGGCCTCGTCGGCTCCGATCAGGGTGCCCGACATGATCATCAGCGCGGCTCGGCCCTCGCCCACCAGGCGCGGCAGACGCTGCGTCCCGCCGCCGCCGGGAATGATTCCGAGGTTCACCTCAGGTTGCCCGAGCTTGGCCCGGTCGGATGCGATCCGAATGTCGCATGCCATCGAGAGCTCGCACCCGCCCCCGAGGCAGTATCCGTTGATCATCGCGATGATCGGCTTGGGAAACTCCTCCATCAGGGAGTAGATGTTGCTCTCCTGCATCGATCGGTACTGCTCGACCGCGCCGGCGTCCTTGAACTCGCCGATGTCGGCCCCGGCAATGAAGGCCCGGTCACCGGCTCCCGTGATGA
>JAUVTH010000245.1 GCA_030601615.1 Gemmatimonadota bacterium | reverse complement strand
ACGGCTATCGCCGCGTGACGGCGCTGTTGTGGGCGGAGGGTTGGCAAGTCAACCACAAGCGGGTGGAGCGCATCTGGCGGCAGGAAGGGCTGAGGGTGCCCAAGAGGCAGCCGAAGCGGGGCCGGCTGTAGTTGAACGACGGATCGTGCATCCGGCTGAGGCCCACGCACCGGGGCAGCGTGTGGTCGTACGCTTTCACGATGGCGCGCACGCACAACGGGCGGGCGGTGCGGATGCTGACGGTACTGGACGAATACACGAGGGAGTGCCTGGCGATCGTGGTGGCGAGAAAGCTCAAGTCCGATGACGTGCTGCACACGCTGGCGGAACTGTTCGCCCGGCACGGAGCGCCCGAGCATCTGCGCTCGGACAACGGCCCGGAGTTCACGGCGCCAGTGGTACGTGACTGGCTGATGCGAGTGGGGGTCCAGACCCTGTTCATCGAACCGGGCAGCCCTTGGGAGAACGGCTACAACGAGAGCTTTAACGGCAAGCTCAAGGACGAGCTCATCCACCGGGAGATCTTCTATTCACTGCGGGAGGCTCAGGTCTTGGTGGAGCAGTGGCGCAGGGAGTACAATACGATCCGGCCGCACAGCTCGCTGGGCTACCGGCCGCCTGCTCCACAGGCTATCAGGCCAACACTGCGGTGGCTCAGACGACCAGCACTTCAGGGGCCCGGATCAATCCGGAGGGTTGATCGCGAATGGCAAGCAGCATGGTCACAGCAAGGGGTGTATAGCCCATGAAAGGTATCAAGCTCCACTGGTGGATCATCCTGGGCATGGTTGTCGGGGCGGCCTCGGGCGCCGTCGTCTACGCCGCCTACCCCGCAGAGATCGTGGAGTCGACCGCGGTCTACCAGGCCTTCGACGGTATCGCGGTAATATTCCTCAAACTTCTGAAGATGGTCGTCATCCCTCTCGTCTTCTTCTCGCTCATCAGCGGGATGCTGGGGATGGGTACGCTGGCGCGCCTTGGGCGCATCGGCAGCAGAACCTTCCTGCTCTACGTCACGACCAGCCTGCTGGCCATCGTGACGGGCCTCATCCTCGTGAACGTGATCCGTCCCGGAGTCGGTTTCCGCCTGACCATCCCCGTGGAGAGCGTCGCGAGAGAAGTCCCCGGTTCGGTCTGGGAAGTCATCGCCAACATGATTCCGGATAATGTGGTCCGGGCGGCGGCCGAGTTCGACCTGTTCGGCGTGATTATCTTCGCTCTCCTGTTTGGCGTCTTCATGCTGCCCTTGGAGGGTGAGAGGAAGAGAACTCTGGTGAGCTTCATGGAGGGCGCCTTCGAGGTCATGATGAGAATGACCGGGTTCATCATCGCCCTCGCGCCGTTCGGCATCGCGGCGCTCATCGCCCGTCTCGTCTCCTCCACCGGGCTCAACGTGTTCCTGGACATGAAATGGTACGTGCTCACCGTGTTCACTGCGCTGGCCGTTCACCTATTGGTCACATTGCCCCTCATAGTCTTCCTGATGACGCGTCGCAATCCCTACCGGTACTTGCGAGTCATGAGTCCAGCTCTCCTGACGGGCTTCTCGACCGCCAGTAGCAGCGGCACGCTCCCCATCACGCTGGAGCGGGCTGAGCACGGTGCCGGTATCTCGAACCGGGTCGCGAGCTTCGTCCTGCCGCTCGGTGCCACGATCAACATGGACGGCACGGCGCTCTACGAGATCGTCAGCGTCCTTTTCATCGCCCAGATTCACGCCGGCATCGACCCGAACTTCGCGCTGACGTTCGGTCAGCAACTCCTGATCGTCTTCCTGGGCCTTTCGGTAAGCATTGGAGCGGCCGGCATACCCCACGCGGGTCTGGTGATGATGGTGATCATCCTCCAGGCGGTGGGATTGCCATTGGAATACACGGCGCTCATCTGGGCCGTCGACAGAGTCCTCGACATGTGCCGGACCGCCGTCAACATCGCGAGCGACTCCTGCATCACCCTCGTCGTGGCCGACGCGGAAAATCAGGTGGACGACTCGGTGCTGTGGGAACGCTCCTCAGCCTAGCCTGGATTCCCACGCTGGGCCTGCTGTGCTCCCCGAAATCTGATCCACCGCGGCTCTCGTTATGGAGTTAGATTCGGTCCGTCCACAGAGCCCGCTGGGGGCGAGGAGGGATGGATGCGGCAGAGTCAGTTCAGCCAGGAGCAGATCGTGATGGCGCTCCGGCAGGCGAAAGGCAGGAACGCCGGTGTGGGAGGTGTGCCGGAAGCTGGGGGTGAGAGAGGCGACGTACTACCGGTGGAAGAAGCGGTACGGGAGCCTCGGGGTGTCTGAGCTTCGGGAGCTCAGGCAGCTGCGGGAGGAGAACCGAAAGCTCAAGGGGCTGGTGGCGGACCTGAGCCTGGACAAGTCGATCCTGCAGGAGGCGCTCCGAAAAAACTTCTGAGGCCGGCGCAGCGGCGTGTGGCCGTGGAGTGGGCGAGGGCGGCGTATGACCTCTCCGAGCGCCGGGCGTGCCGGGCGCTCGGCGTATCCCGCTCGACGGTCCGCTACGGCTGTGTCCGGCCGCCTCAGGATGCGCTTCGCAGCCGGATCCGGGAGCTGGCGGGGGTGCGGGTCCGGTTGGGCTACCGGCAGATCCACGTGCTGCTGGTGCGGGAAGGGTGGCAGGTGAACCACAAGCGGATATACCGGCTCTACAGGGAGGAGGGGCTGACCTTGAAGCGCCGCCGGCCGAAGCGCCGGAAGAGTGCAGCGGCCCGAGTGGCGCCGGCCCCGCCTACCGAGCCGAACGAGCGGTGGGCGATGGATTTCATTCACGACACGTTGGCGGGAGGGCGGACGGTCCGGATCCTCTCGGTCATGGACGTACACACCCGGGAATGCCTGGCTCTGGTCCCGCGCCGAAGCTTCCGTGGGGTCGACGTGGCCGGCATTCTGTCGGACCTCGGTAACGAACGTACTTTCCCGAAGCGGATCAGCGTGGACAACGGCACGGAGTTCACCTCGAAGGCTCTGGATCACTGGGCGTACTGGAACAAAGTCGAACTCGACTTCAGCCGGACGGCGGTGAACGTGACCGGAGACCTGACGGCCGCGGCCGTGATCGAGCGATCCGAGTACGAGCATGCCCTGCGCGGAGGCCGCTCGAGATAGCAGGGAGGCAGCTGAAAAGCCCTGCCAGGTCGGGACAGGCTCCTAGCCCGTCACGCGAGTGCCCGGCCCGAGATTCCGGTCCAGGCGGTCCAGCAGGTTCCGCACCCGGCGCTCACTCGCGCCGAGATCCAGCCGCGCGTTCGAGACGGAGCGCAGGTCCACCCGTGTAAGACCGTTGTCGTCGAGGCTTACCCATATCGTGAGCGAGCCCTTACCGGTCGTCAGAAATCCCCTGCAGCTCACCGTAATCAGCCCCAGGTCCTCATCGCAGTGAACCAGGTCCCA
>JAUVTH010000304.1 GCA_030601615.1 Gemmatimonadota bacterium | reverse complement strand
ATACGTCCACGCGCAGATGGGCGACATGGATCGTGCCGTCGAGCTCTATCGCGAATACCTGAACTTCAATCCCGGCGATGCGAGTGTGCGCATGACCGTCGCGTTCGAGCTGGCCCAGGCGGGCGGCGAGGACGAGGCGATCAACCTCTTGCAGGATGGCATTGCCATCGATTCGACGAACGCCGAGCTGTGGGAGTTCCTCGGCAATGTGGCGCTCAAGAAGGGTACGACGGTCGAGGAGGGAGCGCCCGAGGCCGAGGGGTCCATCGCGGACGAGGAAGCGGTGCGCCTTGCGGTGGAAGCGTACGACCACGTTCTGGAGATCAAGGGAGAGGACATGAATCCCGAGATCCTTCGGAACGTTATTGCAGCAAACCTGGGGCTCGGAGACTACGATGCCGCGCTCGCGTTCGCGGATCGCGCCCAGGCACTGATGCCGGAGGATGCGGGTTTGTGGTCGATCCGCGCCGACATCTACGGCCGAATGGAGCGGTACGATGATGCCGTGGCCGCGCTCGATCGAGCTCTCGGACTGGATCCGGCGTATCCCAACGCGCATCTGCGGCGCGGCTTCCTGAAGCTGCGAGCCGGCGACACGCAGGGTGGTACAGCGGACTTGAGGACCGCGCTCGATCAGGGCGCTGATGTGGGTGTTGTGGCCGGCCAGCTCCTGGCGCGGGGCTACAACGACTTCTTCAAGAACGGGCAGTATGACGATGCGATCGCGATGTTCGAGGTCGGGACGGGTCTGGCGAGTGCGGGCAAAGTGAGAGACCAGCTGTACTTCTTCACGGCGTACGGGTACTACCAGCAGGGCGTTGCAATCGATAAGGGCAATGAGGTCAATGAGGCCTGCCAGCCTGCGCGGCGGGCCCTGTCGAGGTTCCAGCAGGTTCTGCCGAACCTGGACAGGGCTGGCAGCGAGCAGCCGCAGAGCCAGGCGACGATCCGCGAGAGCACGGACGTTTACATTTACAGGCAGGAGCAGATCATCCGGAAGAACTGCGGAGGCTGATCTCCCTCACTTCCTGTAACAGGATCCGGGTCTTCAGCAACCGGCTCACTGTGTGTTGGGCCCGGCGGGACACCACGTCCCGCCGGGCCCTTTTTGCATCCTCTGCGGGTGGGTCCCGGGAAGGCCGTACTTCTTCCACTGCCTTCCCAGGTTGCGCGGGGCAGAGTTGAAGGATAAAATGGGGTCCAGTGGGGAAAAGTGGAGAACTGTGGGGATTCTTCCTACCTACCTGAAAGTGGTGGTGCGAATTGGGCGGCTACCTCGGGAGCTACCTGTATCAGGTGGACGAGAAAGGCAGGGTCACGCTTCCGGCTGCGTTTCGCCGGGATAGCGAGGCCCAGTCGTTTGTCCTGATTCAAGCCCAGCCCGACGCCCTCACGCTCTATCCAACCGACACCTGGGCCGAGGTACAGGAGCGCCTGCGCTCCCTGGCACGAAGCGCACCTCGCTCACGGCACCAGTTGCTCAGCCTCACCGCCAATGCAGTTGAGATAGTACCCGATAAACAGGGCCGTATCCTGATCCCCGACCGTCTGCGACAACGCGTGGGCATACGAGACGAAGCGCAGGTCGTGGGGGCCATAGACAAGATCGAGATCTGGGATCCGAAGCGGTTCTCCGAGGTCGTGGACGAGACGGGAGACGACTTCGGCGATCGGCTGGCGGGAATATTTGCTTGATTCAGCAGATCCGCCCAGGACGGTCAGGCGACCATGAACGGGCAGTCCTTCGAGCACCAGCCGGTGATGGCGGATGAGGTGCTCGAGCTGCTCGGGCCCGAGCGAGGGGGTCGGTTCCTCGACGCCACGCTGGGCGGCGCGGGACACGCGATACGGATCCTCGAGTCGAGTTCGGACACGAGCCTGATCGGGCTGGATCAGGATCCGGAAGCCGTCGAGGCGGCGCAGGCGCGCCTGGCGGACTATGGCGAACGGGCGAGAGTACTGGCGGGGAATTTCCGCGAAGTGGCGGCCCTGCTTGAGGAATACATAGACGTCGGTCTGGACGGAGCTCTGCTGGATCTGGGCGTTTCGTCGCACCAGATCGACACGACGGCGCGCGGTTTCTCCTTCCGCCGGGGCACACCGTTAAACATGCGGATGGGCGGGACAACCGGTGGTTGGAGGACCGCAGCCGACTTACTGAACACGGCGTCCGAAGAAGAGCTGGGGTGGATCTTCCGGGACTATGGGGAGGAGCGGAGGTGGCGCGGAATGTCGCGGGAGATCACCCGGCGCCGCCAGCGGGAGCCGCTGCGCACGGCTGACGACCTGGTAGCGGCCGCTTCGGCGGCGCTCAAGAGGCCCCTGGCTCCCAGGGATAAGGCGCGCCTGTTCCAGGCGGTGAGGATCGCCGTGAACGAGGAGCTGGACGCTCTGAGGGAAGGTCTGGACGCCATCCTGGAGCTTTTGAGAAATGACGGGCGACTGGTCGTGATCTCATACCACTCACTGGAAGACCGAATCGTGAAAGACAGATTCCGTGAGTGGAGCCG
>JAUVTH010000293.1 GCA_030601615.1 Gemmatimonadota bacterium | reverse complement strand
ACCTGCGGCACACGCCGCCTGAGCAACTCTGTCGCGAGTCTGTCGGACATCAGCTCCTCCGGCGCGAGGCGTCGGGCCGCAGACGCCGATTGCGAGTTCCTCCCACTCGCGCGGGGAAGACTCGACCGCTTGGCCGGATGACCCGACGAGTCTATCGTGTTGGCTTCGGGAGCCCCTCTGCCGGGAGGCACTCCCCCCGTCATCCCTGTTCCGGCCGGCTCACTTTCCCGGGGGCATTATGCATACACCGGAAGGCTCCGAACAGTCTCACCGCCTGTTGGCGCCTGCTTCGATGCTCCTAGTGGCCCTGCTGTCGGTGGCATGCGGGAAGTCGGGGTCCGACGCGGAGGCGGTTTCGGCTCGCGACGGTGGAGTGGAATGGCACGCAGCAGCTACCGAGGCGCTCGAGGAGGAGCTCGTCGTTCGCCACGGGGAGGAACAGCGCGATCGGGCGCACATGGGCCTCGCCCAGGTCGGGGACTTCTGGCGCCCGGAGGACGGTACACGCGGCGAGTTCGAAGACTTCGTGCGTGAGAACTTCGCCGGCGATGCGGAGACGCTGGATGCGATGTTCGCCCGATTTCAGGGTCTTCTGGAGGAACTGGACGGTCACATGCTCGAGATCCGTCTCGATTTCAAGAGGCAGTCCGACCTCGACATCGGCCCCATCTACAGCTTCGACGAGACGTTTGCCGGCTACGACCCGGGAGCGCACGTCAGCGACGACCTGTTCGCGAACAAGCTGGCGTTCGTGATTCTCCTCAACTTCCCACTCACCACGCTGGAGCAACGTCTGACCGAGGGGGACTCGTGGACGCGTCGCGAATGGGCAGAGGTCCGTCTTGCCCAGCGGTTCTCCCGTCGCGTGCCGGCCGAGGTAACGCTCGAACAGGCCCGCGCGTACGCCGCCGCGGACCAGTACATCGCCGAGTACAACATCTGGATGCATCACCTGGTGGACGATGACGGGCGCAGGCTGTTCCCGCCGGGGATGCGGCTGCTTTCTCACTGGAACCTGCGGGATGAGATCAAGGCGAACTACGCCGGTGACGCGGACGGGCTCACGAGGCAGCGAACGATTCAGAAGGTGCTGGAACGGATCGTGGACCAGTCGATCCCGGAGGTCGTGGTGGACAATCCCCACGTCGACTGGAACCCGTTCACCAACGAGGTCCGGCGAGCTGAGGCCGCCGACACGGACGAGGTCGCACCCGCCGATCTCCAGGTGACTGAGGCGCCCGAGCCGGACACACGGTACGCGGTCCTGCTCGACACGTATCACGCGGCCCGCCTGGCGGACCCGTTCTCGCCCATGGCTCCGACGCACATTGTCCGGCGGTTCAACGAGGATCGCGAGATTCCGGAGGCACGGGTGGAGCAGATGTTCGAGCAGCTCCTCGCGTCCCCGCTGCTCGGCGAGACCGCGCGCCTGATCGAGGAGCGGCTGGACCGACCGCTGGAGGCGTTCGATATCTGGTACAACGGCTTTCAGCCTCGTGGCACTTACTCCCAGGATCAGCTCGACCGCATGGTCTCGACGAGGTACCCCGGGCCCGCCGCCTATGAGCGGGACATGACGCGGATGCTCGTCGTGCTCGGGTGGGATTTCGAGGATGCGCAGGCGATCACGGAGCGGATCGTGGTGGAGCCGGCGCGGGGATCCGGCCACGCGTGGGGAGCCGGAATGAGGGGCGCGGTTTCGCGCCTTCGCACCCGGGTGGGCCCGGACGGCATGGACTACAAGGGCTACAACATCGCCGTACACGAGATGGGCCATAACGTGGAGCAGACAATCTCGCTGTACGGCATCGACTACTACACGCTGGCGGGCGTCCCCAACACAGCGTTTACCGAGGCGCTGGCGTTCGTGTTCCAGGCTCGTGACCTGGAGCTCCTCGGCCTGGAGTCGCCCGGCGGGGAAGAGCTGGCGTTCCGTGCGCTGGACGACTACTGGGGGGCTGCGGAGATCGCGGCGGTGGCGCTCGTGGACATGCGCGTGTGGCACTGGATGTACGACCACCCGAACGCGACTCCGGCAGAGCTCAAACAGGCGACCCTGGATATCGCCCGCGGCGTGTGGAACGAGTACTACGCCCCGCTGATCGGCGTCGAGGACTCGACCCTCCTCGCCGTCTACTCGCACATGATCCACTCACGGCTGTATCTGCCGGACTATTCGATCGGACACATGATCGCGGTCCAGGTGGAAGAGCAGGTTGAGAGAGTCGGCAGCGTGGGACCGGAATTCGAGAGGATGAGCCTCGTGGGCAATGTCGTGCCCGACCTCTGGATGAGGGAGGCTACGGGCTCGCCCGTCGGACCGGAGGCGATGCTGGAGGCGGCCGAGGCAGCGCTGGCGACGCTCCGGTAGGGGCGGCCGCCGTGGCCGCCCCTCCTGACGAGCCTGTTCGACTAGTGGATCAGCCCGCTGGAATGCCGAACAGCGCCTTGAACTGCCACGAGCGATTGCGCGCTGCAAAGCCGTCGAACGCATCCGATATCCCGAGCGAGTAGCGCCCGTCGAGGCCGAAGTACTTCCCGCTCTGATTGCGGACGGCGAACGCGAGGCCGATCGGCCACGTCCATTCGGTGCCCTTGGCCCGGCCGCAGGGATCGGTCACAAGGCTCGTGTTGTTCTCGTCTTCGCTGCAGCTCACCTTGATGCCCAGCCCGATGCCGGTGTAGAAATTGAAGTTGATGGCGTCGTTGTCCGTCGGAATGATCGCG
>JAUVTH010000191.1 GCA_030601615.1 Gemmatimonadota bacterium | reverse complement strand
CGCTGAGCAGTGTCACAGACGCCCGGGTGCACGTGCCGCCCGCATCGAGCGTGAGGACCGCGCAGACTCCGACAAGGGCGAAGTCACCGTGCCGTCGCGAGACTTCCTTGAACGCGCAGCCCGTGCCGTTCGGGAGGGTCGGGATCTCGACGGCCGTGACGAGCTCGTCCGGGGCCAGCGCCGTGGAGAACAGCCCCGTGCAGAAGTCGCAGAATGCCACCGTGCGGTCGCCTCCCGGTCCGCGCAGGCGGAGCCGCGCGTCGAGGGCCAGCATCACGGCCGGGAGCTCCGAGGCCGGGTCGGCGTGTGCCAGGCTGCCGCCCACCGTGCCGCGGTTCCGGATCTGAAGGTGCGCGATCCACGGCATCGCCTCGGCCAGGAGTGGCGCCCGCTCCTTGACGCCCGCACTTCGCTCGACGTCCGAGTGAGTAGCCATCGCGCCTATGGCGAGGCCTCCTTCCGTCTCTCGGATGTAGCGCAGCTCGTCGAGGTCACCCAGGTCCACGAGCACTGCCGGCTGCGCGAGGCGGACGTTCCTCGCCGGGAGGAGACTCTGGCCGCCGGCCAACGGCTTCGCCCCATACCCCTCCGCGGCGAGGACCGAGATGGCCTCATCCACGGAGGACGGCCGGACGTACCGGAACGGGGCGGGCTTCACAGCAGCAGCATGATCAGGGCGACGAGAATCGCGACCACGAGGTAGAGCCCGAGCCGACCGCGGCGCGTCATTGGTAGAGCTGCCCGGGACGTGGTCGCCGGAGCGGTCACCGCAGCGCCGTCGGCTGGCGCAAGGCGGGCGTTCAGCGACCGGCTCACGGCCTCCAGGCCCTGCTTGCTTATCGACTTGCCCACCGAGTCGAGCAGGCGCTGCCCGACGCTGGCCACGCGGCCTCCGACCTGCAGGTCTGCCCGGTACTTCATCACCGTGCCGCCGTCGAGCTCGTCAAACACGATGTTGGCGATGCCCTTTACGAAGCCGGCCTTTCCCTTGCCGTCCACGTGCATGTCGAAACGCTCGGGGCGGACCTTGTCCTTCAGCTCGACCACCACCGTGAACCGCGCCGCCGTTACCGGGCCGATGCTTACCTCCATCTCGCCTTCGTACCGGTCCTCGGCCGTCATCTCGAGGAGGGTCCCGGGAAGGGCGCCGGACAGAATCTCCGGGTCATGCAGCCCGTCGTACAACGCCTCGCGCGGCACGTCGAACGTGAACTCGGACTCGATCAGCATGGCTATCCTCTCTCGCGGGCGTTGCGGGCGTCGCGAATGAGCTCGAACAGGCGGTTGGGGCTGAGCGGCATCTCGAGCACCTCGAAGCCCTCGATGCCGAGCGCGTTCTCGAAGGCCTGTGCGAACAGCGCTCCCACCGGGATCGCCCCGGCTTCTCCGACGCCCTTCACGCCGAGCGGGTTCAGCGGCGACGGAGTCTCGACGTGCGCCGTCTCGATGTGCGGCACGTCCATGGCGGTCGGCAGCAGGTAGTCCATGAACGAGGCGTTCAGGAGCTGCGCTCCCTCGTCGAACACCAGCTGCTCGTAGAACGAATTCCCTATCCCGTGCGCCACGCCGCCGTGGATCTGCCCCTCGACGATCATCGGATTGATGACGCGGCCGCAGTCGTGGACGACCACGTAACGCAGGATGTCGATTTCCGCCGTCTCCGGGTCGACCTCGAGGATCATCGCGTGGACGCCGCTCGCCGTGACGCCGCGTTCGGGGCCGAAGTATGCCGTCGCCTCGAGACCCGGATCCGTGCCGGGGGTCACCGCGCCGCGCAGCGGATTGGCGAGGGCCGCCAGGTCGCCGAGCGAGATCGACGCACCTGATCCAACCACGCGCACGAGACCGTCCGCCAGCTCGAGGTCCTCCTCGGCCGCGCCGAGCACGGAGCTCGCGAGAGTGAGGACCTTCTTCCGCACCTCTACGGCTGCCGCGTGACAGGCGTTCCCCGCGACGACCGCACCGCGGCTTGCGAACGTTCCCGTGCCCCAGCCGAAGCGGGCCGTGTCGCCCGTCACCACCTCGACGTCGCTTGCTTCCACGCCGAGTTGCTCGGCCGCGATCTGCGCGAACGACGTGAAGTGACCCTGGCCCTGCGTGCCGACGCCGGTCGCCAGGTTGATGCGGCCGCCCGGCTCGATCCCCACGCGGGCGCCCTCGTAGGGGCCGACGCCCGTGCCCTCGACATACGAGACGATCCCGATCCCCACGTGCCGTCCCTCGGCCCGCGCCGTCGCTCCCACGCCGGACTCGAACCCGGCGTAGTCGATCATCTCGACCGCCCGGTCCATGGCCTCGGCATAGTTTCCGCTGTCGTACACCAGGGGCTCGAAGTCCTGGTAGATGATCTCGTGGTCGTGCGGGAACTCGTCCGGCGTCAGGTAATTACGGCGTCGGATCTCGACCCGGTCGATCCCGAGCTCGTCCGCCGCCCGGTCCAGGAGACGCTCCATCACGAACACCCCGTGCTGCCGGCCGGCCCCGCGAACGGGCGTCACGATCGGCTTGTTCGTGAAGACCATCCGGAATTCGGTGTAGTAGTTGGGCACGCGGTAGGGGCCGAGCAGAGTGCACTGCGTGTTGATCGGGATTGTGAGGCCGTACGGGTTGTAGGCTCCGGTGTCGCACACGAAGACGTCGCGCACGCCTAGGATGTGGCCGTCCTCGTCCACCGCGATCTCCGCCTCGTGCACCTGCCCGCGCTCCTGCGTCGTGGAGAAGAAGCTCTCCTGCCGGTCCTCGATCCACTTCACCGGCCGGCCGAGCCGCATCGAGATCCACGGGAGGAGCACTTCCTCGGGGTAGAACATCATGATCTTCGGTCCGAAGCCGCCGCCGATGAACGGGGCGATCACCCGGACCTCCGACTGCGGAAGGCCGAGCATGGCCGCGAGTCCGTTCCGGATCGGGATCGGGGCCTGCGTCGTGTCCCACACCGTGAGCTCGCGGCTGCGGGCGTCCCAGTTCGCCACCACGCCCCGGTTCTCCATTGGGGCCGACGCGCCGCGATCGTACAGGAACCTCCGTGTGATTACGCGGTGTGCCTGCTCACGGGCCGCCTCCCACGCGCCCTTCTCCTGGATCACGTGCGCAGCGAGGTTCGACTCGAGCTGCTCGTGGATCCGCGGGGCGTCCGACTGGAGCCCGGCCTCCATATCAGCCACGGCGGGCAGCGGGTCGATGTCCACTTCCACCAGGGCCACCGCGTCCTCTGCCTCGTACCGGCTCCGCGCCACCACCACGGCGATCGGCTCGCCGACGTGCCGCACCTTGTCTCGCGCCAGCGGTACCTGCGTCGCGGCGTGGAACTCCAGCCGGTCGATCGGGGGAGGGGGGACGAGCAGCGGGCCCGGCTCCCAGTAGTCGCCCAAGTCGTGTGCCGCGTAGGCCGCGACGACCCCCGGGTGTTCGAGTGCCGCGGAGAGGTCAACCGCCTTCAGGATCCCGTGCGCGTAGTCGCTCCGAACGAATGCCGCGTGCAGCATCCCGTCGAGGTGGACGTCATCGACGAACAGGGCCTCGCCGGTCAGCAGGCGCCGGTCCTCGTTGCGACGTGGAGACGCCCCCATCTGGCTGGGGCGGGCCGGGGCCTCGGTGGGCGGGGCCGTGAAAGTCGCGTCGTGGCTCACGGGCGCATCCTCTCGGCCGCCAGCTGCACGGCCTTCACCACGTTCTGGTAGCCCGTACAACGGCACAAGTGGCCCGACAGGATCTCGCGGATCTGCTGCTCATCCGGGTCGGGGTTCTGCTCGAGGAAGGGGACGAGCGTCATCAGGATGCCCGGCGTGCAGAACCCGCATTGCAGGCCGTGCGCCTCCCGGAACGCGGCCTGGATCGGGTGGAGATCGGCGTCCTCCGGGTGCGGGATACCGGATCCGTCGGCCGGCGTCGCGAGACCTTCGACGGTGGCGATCTCCGCTCCGTCTGCCTGCACCGCGAACATCAGGCACGAACGCACGGACTC
>JAUVTH010000152.1 GCA_030601615.1 Gemmatimonadota bacterium | reverse complement strand
CTTGTGAGCTGCCGGGCGATCCGGCGGCAAATACCGTCCCGGCACGTTTCGAGAGGTGTGACATGTTTCGATCGGTCTCGCGTCTTTACCAACCCCTGGCCCTCATAGCCGCGTCGACTCTCCTGACCGCAGCGGCCGCCTGCGCCGAGCGCGAGGCCATCGACGAAACGGGAGTCGAGTACACCGTCAACTTCCTCGGCCGGGACATCGACCTCGAGCTGTACTTCCAGGACTTCCCCTACGGTGCCTGGAACGCAGATTTCGAGGCCGGATTGCTGTTCTATCGGAACGTCACGCCGGACGGCACGTGGCTCATGGTGCAGGATCTGGAGGTGGGAGTGGGCGTGCTGGACCCCGCGGCGGGCCGACGGGTCACCGACATCGACCTTTCCACGCGCAACCTGTGGGGAATGAAGTACGACTCGATCCGTGGCGACATGATCGTCCAGGCGGACGAGCGGAACGACGAAGTGATGAACCTGTACCGCCTGTCGCTGGATAACGGTGCGCTCGAAAAGCTGACCGACGTCCCCTACATCTACGGCTGGAGCTTCTCGAAGGACGGAAGCAGGATCGGTTACATCGCGCGGTACGGCGATACCGAGCCGTATCGGAGCTGCCTCACCCTGCTCGACCTTGGCACGGGCGTGTCCACGGAAGTGCTGTGCGAGAAAGGCGCCGAGCACCGGTTGGTGTGGACGGCCGTCAACTTCCGGCCGGATGACTCCGGGGTCGTGGTGCGGCTGAACCGGGAGGGCCATCGCCGACACGGCACCCTGGCATACGTGGACCTCGAGAACCCGGAATTCGACCTGCTGCTTCCGGACGGGGTCGAGCGGCAGTCGCTCGGTTCTTATGAGAAGGGCTGGCTGGACGAAGACCGGTTCGTGTACGTGTCTGACGAAACCGGGTTCGGTAACCTTTACATATACGATTTATCCTCCCGAACCTCGCGACCCCTGACCGCGGTGGAGGAGAACGCCTGGTTCACCCTTCTGGAGGTGGACAGCCGGCGCCTGATCCTGCAGGTGCTCGACCGGCCGCATGAAAACGTCCTCCAGGTCCTGGATCTCGAATCCGGCGCGCTGCTCGGCGAGCGGACCATGGACTCGAATCTGGGAGTGATCGGGTTCGACGATCGCGACCAGTTCGTGGTCTCTCAGACGTCAGCTTCGTCTCCGTTCCAGGGCAACGAGATGAGGATCGTGCTGGAGGATGGGGAGGCCACGTTCGCATTCGCTCCCAAGGTCCGCCTGCCGGCTGAATACCTCGCGACGATCCAACAGTGTGACGTCGAGCGGGTCGAGTACCCGACGTTCGACATCGACCCCGCGACGGGTGAGCCCCGCATGCTGCACGCATTCCTGTATACTCCGAAAAGCGTGCGTCCGAACCGCGAGGCAAGGCTCGCCGTGATCACCTCGTTCTACGGGGGAGGCAACTCGTTCAGCACGGGAACTCAGATCTACTGTGAAGCCGGCATCGCCTGGCTGTCTCCCAGTGTCCGGGGCAGCTTCGGTTTCGGCAAGGAATTCGCCGCGCTCAACGACGGAGACCTCGGCGGAGACGAGATCGTCGACCTGTTCTACGGCGCCCGGTTCCTCGAGGAAAAGCTCGGGCTGGACCCGAAGCAGATCGGGGTCGCGGGCGGCTCGCACGGCGGATACGCCACGATGCGGGCGCTCACCTTCCCTCCCGAGACGAACGGGCGGAACGAGTCCTACGCGCTGGGATTCGGGATGAGCCACGCGGGGTTCTCCAACATCGTCTCGTTCTATGACGCCACCAACATCCCCGACTGGATCATCCTCGAGGCAGGCGATCCGGAGACCGAGCAGGAGAAGCTGCTGGACCGGTCTCCGATCACCCACGTCGACCGGCTGGACTCGCCCATCCTGTTGACGCACGGCTCGAACGACAACCGTGTCGGGGTAACCGAGAGCAGAGCGTTCGTGGAAGCGGCGCGCGCGCTCGAGAAGCCCGTCACCTACGTCGAGTTCGAGGGCCAGGGACACGGGATCTCGGGCCTCGGGAACCAGGTCAACTACTACCAGACGCGGTTTGACTTCCTGGAGGACGTCGTGTGCGGCGTGGAGGGAGAGCACGTGAAGGAATGCGTGGACGGAGACTAGACTAGACGGTCCCGGCGGTCGGATCCACAAGACCGACCCTCCCCGCGGAAGCGACTCACCGGTAGGTTGTGGCGTTTCGGATCTGTTCCCGGAGATACGCTGGGCGGCGTTCACCAGGAGATGGGAGAGGGAATGAACTCGGAGCCGATCTTTACGGACCTCATCGGGATCATGGCGGTGATTCTCATGGTCCCGGTGATCTTCCTGTGGCTCGAGAGGAAGTCGGGCTGGAAGATCTTCAACTACCTCCCCGCCATCATCTGGATCTTCCTGACGCCGGTATTCCTCAGCAACTTCGGAGTCATCCCCCGTCAGAGTCCGGTGTACGACACGTTCAAGACGTTCGCCGTTCCGCTGTTCATCGTACTCATGCTCCTGGACATCAATATCAAGGAGGCGATGAAGGTCGCGTGGCGCGGTGCCGTCGTCCTGGTGATCGGATCCGTCGGCGTGGTGGTCGGGGCGGTCGTGTCGTTCGTCATCTTCCGCTCAGATCTCCCGGCCGATGCGTGGTCCGGGTTCGGGGCCCTGGCCGGGAGCTGGATCGGCGGCACGGGAAACCTGGCAGCCGTGGCCGAGAGCCTTAACACACCGCCCGAGCAGCTCGGCCTGGTCGTCATCGTCGACAACTTCGTGTACCTGGCCTACTTCCCGCTCATTCTGGTGTGCAAGCGGTGGGCGAAACCGTTCAACCGGTGGACCGGCGTATCGCAGGCGCAGCTCGACCACTTCTCGGAGACCATGCAGCAGGTCGAGCGCAAGACGCACGAGGTGCACTTCCGCGACATCCTGACCCTGCTCGGTTGGGCCTTCGTGGCGATGCTGGCGGCCAACTGGCTGTCTTCTCTCGTGCCTCCCCTGCCCCCGGTGCTGACGCAAAGGACGTGGGCGCTGCTGCTGGTCACGAGCTTCGGCATCGCCCTGTCGGCCACACCGCTACGGAAAGTTCCCGGCACGGAGCCACTCGCCATGGCGTTCGTCTACATCTACATGACGATGATCGGTGCCTCTGCCGACCTGCGGCAGCTGGGCGGCGGGCAGTTCTTCCTCATCGCCGGCTTCCTGACGATCACGGTTCATCTGCTCTTCGTGTTGGTCGGGGCTAAGATCATGAAGCTGGACATCAGCATGGCGGCGGTGGCCAGCGTCGCCGCGGTCGGAGGTGCGGCGTCGGCGCCCGTGGCGGCAGGTTACCACCGCGAGGAGCTCGTGCCGATCTCGATCATGCTGGCCCTGATCGGGTACGCCCTGGGGAATTACCTCGGGGTGGCGACGGCGTACCTGTGCAACGTTCTCGGCTGACGGGCCACACCACCGGGTTGCGTCGAGCCCGGGGATTTCCGATGCGCAACCTGCTGGCTCGGATCTCCGGCGCCTGCGCCCTCCTGGTCGTATCAGCACCCATCGCGCTCGCCCAACCCGTTACGATCCCCGAGGCCTGGGGCTCACGCTCGGGCGACTCCGAGGTTCTGGCCTTCACGCACGTGACCGTCGTCGATGTGGCAGCGGGCGCTCTGCTCGAGGACCATACGGTCGTGGTTCACGGTGATTCCATCGTAAGTGTGGCTCCCGCGCTCCTGGTGCTGGTGCCCCAGGGAGCCTCGGTGGTCGACGCGACCGGCCGGTTCCTGATCCCGGGCCTGTGGGACATGCATGCCCACCCGGACGATCCCGAGGTGTGGGAATTCCTGGATCCGGCACCCGAGCAACGCGACCTGCTGATCCCGCAATTTCCGCTGTGGGGAGTCACCGGCATCCGCGACATGGGCGGCAGCTGGAACGTGATTCGCGACTGGCGCGAGCGCATCGCGGATGGAGAGATGCTGGGCCCACGCATCGTGGCAGCGGGACCGCTGATCGATGGACCGGAGCCGATGTGGCCCGGGTCGGTCCCGGTCGCCGACGCCCAGGCGGCACGTCTCGCCGGCGACTCGCTCCTCGCCGAGGGAGTGGAATTCCTGAAGGTGTACTCGCTCGTCCCGCGGGATACCCTGTTTCGGCAGATGGCCGAGGAGTACGAGGTGAACCGGGCGTGGGAAGTGTTCGGACGCCTGGCCGATCTCGGAACCTATGTGACTCCGACGCTTCTGGTCTCCCGACGAAACGCGTGGTTCGACCCGGGGCAGGCGGACGTCGAGGCGCAGCTCGCCTACATGCCGGGATACATCCGCCGCTGGTGGACTCCAGAGGTAAACGTCCACCTTCGGGATCAGACGCCGGAGTCCGCGCGCGACATGCAGATCCTGTACGCCACGCTGAGCCGTATCACCGCCGAAATGCACGCCGCGGGCATCCGGCGCCTCGTCGGCACCGACACGGGAGGCAATCCGCACCTGTTCCCCGGCTTCTCGGTTCACGAAGAGATGGAGGAGATGGTCGCTGCTGCGGGCCTCACGCCCGCGGACGCTCTCAGGGCAGCGACGCTCAACCCCGCCACCTA